>CAJBRS010000001.1 GCA_903958115.1 uncultured bacterium
GAATCTTTTATTTTTTCATCAAGCTGAGCGATAAATTGATGGGCAATTGTCAAACTTAATTTGTACTTTCTTGCCTCTGAAAGAATGGTCGAGATAGAATCAGTTGTTATATTTTGGAACTCATCAATATATAGATAAAAAGGAGCCATGTCTTTCCCAAAAGAATCAACTCTAGAAAGGGCCGCCATCAGTATCTTACCTACGAATATAAGACCTATCAGGTTGGAGTTAATAGCCCCAAGACGACCTTTAGCGAGGTTAATGAGCAGTATCTTTCGATTGTCCATAATGTCCCGGAAATCGAAAGCAGACTTCTCCTGTGACACAATAGGTCTCATAATGTCATTAGCCAAAAATACGTCGAACTTACTGGTAATATATGGCACGATATTAGCTAGTGATGACTCACCTCCAGCCTTCTCAGCGATCTCTTTCCAAAATTGAACTACGATTGGATTTTTACAACGAGATACCTTTAAATCACGGAAGGCTTTGTTGGCCATCACGCGAGAAACATCTAACAGAGTATTACCCGTCTCTGGATCTTCGATAACAAGCATGGTGGCATTTCGAAAATACTGCTCAAACATTGGGCCCATTGATTCTGGATTTCCACCATACAACTTCTGGAAAATACTGAATAACTCATTAACCACAAAAGTCTTTTGTTCAGGAAATCTAGGATCGTATTCGAGCATGTTCAAAGCCATCGGACGAGGTGTGTAACTCGGATCAAAGTAAATAACATCTTCATAACGCTCGGGTGGAATATTAGCCAGAACATCTTGGATATCAGAACCGTGCGGATCAATCATACAAACACCATCGCCATTTTTAATGTCCTGAATAATCAAATTCTTCATGAAATTAGTCTTACCGGTACCAGTCTGACCAATTGTGTAGAAGTGGCGCAGTCGATCCTCCTTCCCCATAAAAACTTTAGTTTCTACATTTCGATCCTTATTAAGACCAAGCAAAATACCCTCTTTTTGCAAACCAAGAGGGGCTGGTGCTGTGCCAGCTTTTGACTTCTTAAGATATGGGGAATCCTTAATTGCAACTGTTGGAAAATGCAACAAACTTGTCACCTCCTTTATATTAAGAGGCATCTGATGTTCTTTATTGAAAAGTCTAAAAGAATACTCTCGAAAAAGATTAGTAAGCTTACCCTTCTCTTGTCTTTCAAATTTCATGGCGTTGCCCATCGTATTATCAAACTGATTAAAGGCCGACTCGATTTCAGAAAGAATATCTAAGGCTCGTGAACGATTCTTGGCGGAAGCAATAATTCTCATGTTTGCTGTCACTATAGGACTCTCGATCTTATGCTTGATGTTTTCAACAGCAGACTCATCGATAGGTTTTGGTTTATCCTTATCTTCTTTATTTCCAGTCTTAGGACCAAGATCCTTAAGTAAATCCAAGGCGAATTCCTTGCCAGCCTTCAAAAACTCTCCGCCTAAAGTATGTCTAATATCAATAGCCTTCTTAAGGGGTACGCCTTTATTTATTTCCTTTAAAGCTTCCTTGTAACGTTTGACGTAGTACTCACCAGCTGGATTAAAAATAATTTGAATTGCTGCCCCTTCATCAGCTCTCTCTATCTTTGAAAAGGTATTCAAAAGAACATTCAGCGGATCATAATCGAACTGATCGTAAGTTTTGATTGGAAAAATCGAATTACGTAATTGTTTACCATAAGAACCAGCAGAAAAGCCTTCTTCATTAAAGATGTTGTAGTCATCTTTCTTTTCAAAAAGTCTGGCGTGAGGAAAAATTGATAAAATGTGCTTTTCAAAAAGATCACTTTTAGATTTTGGGACAGAAACATAAAAAATGGACTCCTCACTACCAGTAGAAACGGCGAGCTCGATAGACATATGATAATCTCCTTTATTTCTTGGATCCTCTACAGAAAGCATGCCAGAGTAAAACTGCTCCATGGAAGATATCATCTCCTTCAAACCTTTCTCATCATCTTCTTTTTTAACATCTGGCAAAGACACTTCATACAAAACATATTCTAGAGAACGAACCAGAGGATTTTTCTCCGGTAAAACCTTTTCTGGTAAGCCTTGTCTAATATATTGAACCAAAAAACGATGAAAATCGTCTTCAATGTGTGGATTATTTAAACGCTCGACAACTCCAATTGTATTCAAAATGCCTTTTTCCTGAAGAAGACCTAGCAACTCCCCCATTTTTTCATCGTGTGGCTCTGGAGTAAGATCTAATACAATAGCCTCCTTGTGCATTTCCGTCATCCGAAAATCTTTTGTAAGGACTTGTTCTGGAAATTGTTTTTTATAAGCTTCTACAGTTTCATTTATAACATTAGGACGATGAAGCTCATGACCTTTTTCAGCTAATTGTTTCTCCTTTTCTGCTATTTGATTACGCAAAAACGCCAGCTCTTCTTCCGGCGTACTAAATTGAGGGGTTGTTGGAACTTCTCTATTGAAATTAACATTTTCCATTTGCTGAAATTATAGCACAAGGGCGAGTCATCAGCCCACCACACAATCGCACAACATAACCTCTGAAAGAGACTA
>CAJBRS010000002.1 GCA_903958115.1 uncultured bacterium
AGGACTCAAACCATCGAGTCCTCGCCACGGCGGGGATTTCTTTTGGTGCAAGAGTTACCTTTATCTCATCGCGTCTTATTCTAGTTTTTGCAAAATAACAAAATATCTTCAGAACGTTTGGTGAGCCGATGTTCCACATTGACGCCTCTGGTCTTTTTTGCCACCAGACCACCGAGGTGTAACTTCCGCAGATGGTCCGAGGTGTTCATGTAGCCAATCGAGAGCTGTTGAGAAATCATGTCGACCGTGAGCCCCGGCGTGGCCGCAAGTAAGTAGAGAATACTGAGCCGGTAGTGGTGTGCCACACCTTTAAAAATCCTCTCCAACTGCTTTATAGATTTGCCATGCCGCCCAGCCCCACTACGCACCCGCTTGTGATATAAAATCCCAACCATACATGTGTCGGTTAAAAATAATACGCCACCATCCTACAAACTATTCTAGTTTTTTGCACCTGCCTGCCGGCAGGCAGGAAAAACTAGAATATAGCAATATAGTTTCATAAATCAAAAAGGTCCCCGGCGGGATTTCTTTTTACACAAGGGTTACCCTTGAATAGACACTACACTTTTTACGATTATGGAAATGTTGACCCCAACCCTCTCGAACCTGTAGACAACAGAAGTATTTTAATGTAATTTATTTTCAGATGTCCGCTGGGAGCGGACGCGAACAAGAAAGGCGATCACATGGCCGTCTCTGCAGCAGCATGGAACGCAATGAGTTTCTCCGATCGTGAAAATCTCCTCTTCAAAATAGGCACCCGAAAACCCCCAAAGAGTGTCGACGGGAACACAATTACCGCGATAGATCTGGAGTTGTGGCCTGACAAGGACTTCAGCAAGCTTCCCGAATGGTTGAGAAACATCTTGCTTACAAGCTGAGCCGTCTTCACAACCACCCCACCCTTTCCCGCCGGAGAGACCCCAAGGGTCCCCGGCGGGATTTCTTTTTGTACAAGGGTTATCCTTGAACACTTACACCACACCTTTTGCTATTTAATCGTGACTGTCACCGTTTCCCGTGATTGTCCCCTTTATCTTTCCGCGGTTATATGGAGGTTTTTGTTGCAAGATTACGCTCACTCTCTTCCGCCGTTTCTTTGTTTGATTCTAAAATGTAAGCAAGATGTATCAAATTGCCATTCACTTTCTGATCTTTAATTATGGATCCTCTTTTATATTGCAATAAAGACTCAATTAAATGGTGGTGCTTATCAAAAATACCAATTCGGGCAATCGAATTATTTTCTTCTTCATTTAAAGCACCCTTCATTCTTTTAAGAATGTAGTTAAACGACTCAAAATCATTTTCCTTCAGCCACGATGCAGAAATAATGACAGACCATTTATCAACAAAGTCATCCATTTTCATAATCGCAAAAAGCATGAAAGTTCCTCTTTCTTTAGCGATTATCTCAAGAATTTGATTAAACTTTTCTACCATCGTCTTTTTTTCATAAGGAAATCTACAATTATTTCCAGATGTTCAAGCAGTACCTTCACCTTAT
>CAJBRS010000003.1 GCA_903958115.1 uncultured bacterium
CCGATCTTGAAATTTTTTGTTATAATACATTCACTTATGCTAGTTAAATCCCAATATCAAATTGTAGAAAAGATTATTGTTTCTCCTGAGGGTGTTCACTTCAAGGCTGTTTTCTTGGTATATCAGCAGGGTGGCAAGATAAAAGCGAAACTCATAAGCGCAACACCTATCAATTCTGCAGAGCTTGGAAATACTGTTGCAATGATCTCTGCTCCGCGAGCAGAAGTTATCAGTGCATACGTCAAAGCTATTAAATATGCTCCCAACAAAATAATTCCGTCTCCGTTTCAATCTTTAATTAATTTTACTTGTTCTAAACCACGCGGTCCCAACAAAGCCTAAGTATTATATTTTTAGAGTACGCATAATTTTCTGCTGAAAATTTGCTCAAGTCTCGGCTGCCCGCCTTGCGAAGCCTCTAAAAACATAATACTTAGGCTTTGTCGTACCCACATTATTTAGCAAAACTATAAATTAAAAATTAAAACGAAAATAACATGTCAAAAATAATTGGAATCGATCTTGGAACAACCAACTCTGCCGTCGCTGTGATGGAGGCTGGTAATCCAAAGATCCTAGAAAACGCAGAGGGTGCTCGAACAACCCCTTCTATCATCGCTCAATCAAAGACAGGTGAGCGACTTGTCGGCCTTTTGGCAAAGCGCCAGGCTGTGACAAACCCAAAGAACACGATCTTTCAGATTAAACGATTCATCGGCCACACCTTTGATGAGGCCGGTGTTCAGAAAGATGCAAAATCAGTACCATTCGAAACTCGCAAATCTACAAATGGGGGAATTGAAGTGAACATGGATGGTAAATGGTATCGTCCTGAAGAAATTTCAGCCATGATCATTCAGAAATTAAAGAATGATGCTGAAGCAAAGCTTGGTGAGACAATCACCGAAGCTGTCATCACTGTGCCTGCATATTTCAACGATGCACAAAGACAAGCTACGAAAGATGCTGGAAAAATTGCTGGACTTGATGTTAAAAGAATTATTAACGAGCCTACTGCAGCCGCTCTAGCTTACGGCTTCAACAAAAAGAAAGATGAAAAGATTGTCGTCTTCGACTTTGGAGGTGGTACATTCGATATATCTGTCCTAGAAGTTGGTGATGATGTTGTGGAAGTAAAATCAACCGATGGAGACGCTCACTTGGGAGGTAAAGATATCGACCAAAAGATTATTCAGTTCCTAGCTGATGAATTCAAAAAAGATCAGGGAATTGATATTTTGAACGATCCTTTGGCTAAACAGCGTCTAGATGAGGCCGCTGAAAAGGCCAAAATTGAGCTCTCAACGGCGGTAGAGACCGAAGTCAACATTCCATTCATTACCTCTGGTGCAGACGGCCCTAAGCACTTATTGATCAAAATTACTCGTTCAAAACTAGAAGAACTTACAGAAGAATTCATCGAGCGAGCAATGCAGATCACGAAGCGTGCCATGGAAGCATCTCCATTCAAAGTTCCTGAAATAAACGAAGTAATTTTAGTTGGAGGACAGACTCGTATGCCGAAGATGCAACAGAAAGTAAAGGAATTCTTCGGTAAGGAACCACACCTAGGTGTAAACCCTGATGAAGTAGTCGCACTCGGCGCCGCTATCCAAGGAGGAATTCTTGCAGGAGATGTTAAAGACGTCCTATTGCTTGATGTCATTCCGTTAGCTCTTGGTATTGAAACAATGGGAGGTGTGGCCACAAAATTGATTGAAAAGAACACAACCATTCCAGCTTCACGATCACAAATATTCTCAACCGCCGCCGATAATCAAACCTCAGTAGAAATTCACATTGTGCAGGGTGAGCGAGCAATGGCTTCAGACAACAAGTCACTCGGAAGATTTATCTTGGACGGAATTCCACCAGCACCACGAGGCATGCCTCAAGTAGAAGTGACCTTCGACATCGATGCCAACGGTATCTTAAATGTGAAAGCTAAAGACAAGTCTACAAACAAAGAGCAGTCAATCCGTATTGAAGCAAGCTCAGGACTTTCAAAAGAGGATATCGAGAAAATGCAGAAAGATGCAGAGCTTCACAATGCAGATGACCAGAAGAAAAAGGAAGAAGCTGAGGTAAAGAACTTAGCTGAACAATTACAGTACACCGCAGAAAAAGCATTGAAAGATAATGGCGACAAAGTACCAGCTGAAGTAAAGACTGGCGTACAGACAAAAATTGACGCGCTAAAAACTGCTAAAGCTGGAACAGATATTGCCGCTATCAAGAAAGCTTCGGAAGAACTTTCTGGCGAGCTATCAAAGATTGGGGAAGCAATGAGCAAAGCCAGCGCAGAGCAAGCTTCACAAACACCTCCAACAGATGGTCAGACAGGAGCTGGCACAGAAGGATCAGCTGGAACCGAAGGCCCTGTTCGGGACGCTGAATTCAAAGAAGGTGCTAACCCTGAAGCGGGTACAGAAGAGAAAAAATAACAAATGGCAAAAAATTACTACGACATTCTAGGAGTTAGTAAAAGTGCCTCAAAAGACGAAATCAAAAAAGCTTTTCGAAAATTAGCTCACGAACACCATCCGGACAAAAAGGGTGGTAACGCAGAAAAATTTAAGGAAGCTAACGAAGCCTATTCAATCTTGTCGGACGATACTAAGCGTCAGCAGTACGACACTTACGGACAGACATTTAATGGCGCCGGCGGAGCCGGCGCCGGAGGCTTCGGCCAAGGTGGTGGTTTCGGAGGCTTCGACTTTAGCGGTTTTCAACAAGGCCAAGGTTTCGGAAATGGCGAAGTTGAATTCGATCTAGGAGATATATTTGGAGACTTCTTCGGAGGTGGTGGACGACGCCAACAAGCAAAACGCGGAAGAGACATTTCTGTTGATATCGAGATTCCATTCAAGGACTCTGTTTTTGGTGTGGAAAGAAAAATCGTACTGAATAAAACTTCTACTTGTGATCACTGTAAAGGATCTGGTGGAGAACCAGGTACCAAAACAAAGACATGCCCAACCTGTAATGGAGCCGGAAGTATTCGTGAGAATCGTCGTTCCATTCTAGGAACATTCACTACAGAAAAAGTTTGTGACGCTTGTCATGGCAGGGGCTCAATTCCCGAAGAAAGGTGTAAGATTTGTCGCGGTGCAGGAGTCTATAAGCACCAATCAGAGATATCAGTGAAAATTCCAGCCGGCGTTAATGGTGGAGAGACACTTCGTATGACTGGCGCAGGAGAAGCGGTTTCTGGTGGCAATGCGGGTGATCTTTATATGAAAATTCATGTAAAGCCACACCCAATATTCAGAAAGGATGGACACAACATTGTTACAGATCTAAAAGTAAAGCTATCGGACGCGCTCCTTGGAAAAGAATATCCAATTGAGACATTAGACGGACTAATCTCTGTAAAAATTCCAGCCGGAGTTACTTTTGGAGAAATCTTGAGAGTAAAAGGAAAGGGCGTACCAGTCGGGTCTTCCCGAGGTGACCTCCTCATTATCATCAATATAGATCTTCCAAGGAAACTATCAAAAGAAGGCAAAAGACTAATCGAAGAATTGAAAAAAGAGGGAATTTAAATCACATTGCAACTTTAGGTTCAAAAGATTAGAATAAAAGACTATGAAAAGCATTGAACCACGAACACTAAAAGGATTCCGAGACTTTTTGCCAGAAAAGCAAATTGCCCGCCAAAGATTTATTGACACCATCAAGAAATCCTACGAGCTTTTTGGTTTTGATCCACTTGAGACACCCGCATTAGAATATGCGGATATTTTGACTGGCAAATATGGCGAGGAGGGAGATAAATTAATGTATCGGTTCAAAGACAATGGTGATAGAGATGTAGCCCTAAGATACGATCTCACCATTCCACTTGCTCGTGTAGCCGCTCAATACGGAGAAATAAAGAAACCTTTCAAGAGATACCAGATCAGTCCGGTGTGGCGTGCTGAAAATACTCAGCGTGGCCGTTTTCGAGAATTCTATCAATGCGATGCTGACATTATTGGTAGCAACAGCCCTCTAGCAGACGCTGAAGTGATCGTACTTGGAGCAACAGCTCTCCGAGCTCTCAATGTCACCGAATTTATTTTTCGAATTAATCATCGTGAAATTCTAAAAGATTTTTACAATTCTTTATCGATTGATGCAGAGACTCAGCTTCTCGTTCTCCGGGAAGTCGACAAGATTGATAAAATAGGGAAGGATGGAGTGATAGAAAATCTTGGGAAACTTAATTTAAGCAAAGAAGTTTCAGAAGCTATCGTAGAATTCGCTGGGACAAGAATCG
>CAJBRS010000004.1 GCA_903958115.1 uncultured bacterium
ATGTATTATAACAAAAAATTTCAATACGAAAACTAAGCTTTAAACTCGCCAACCTTGACCTTAGCTGGTCGGATTATTTTGCCATTTAGCTTATAACCTTTCTGAGTTACCTCAATAATGACGTGATCTTTTGCTTTATCTGACACGGAGACATGTTCTAAGGCTTCATCTCTGTATGGGTCAAATTGTTGGCCTACTGGGTTGATCTCTTCTAAACCACTACCAAGCAATGTTTGTTTCAAATGGGTGTAAATATATTCCACACCGGTGCGCCAATTGGCATCTACTTTTTCCCAAGCTTCTTTATTTGAGAAAGCCATCTCAAAGTTTTGGAGAACTGGAATAAGGTCGTCGATAAGGCGTTCGGTGGCGAATTTTATTAACTCAAGCTTCTCACCCTCTTCACGCTTCTTGTAATTAACAAAATCAGCTCGCTCTCTTTGCAAGCCCTCTAGGTAGTTTTGCTTCTCAGTCACAGCTACCTTTAGCTTTTCTCGCAACTTTTTGATCTGATCTTGTGCACTAAGAGCCTCACCCTCCTCGGTGGTCTCTACAATCTCTTCATTAGTATCAATATTTATATCGTTATTAGTGTCGTCCATAGTGGGTGTATTTTAACAGGCTAGGCTAAAAATGCAATTAGTCATTTTTAGCCCAATGTTGTAATATCGAGACAAACAGAAAGGAAAAATATGCTGAAAAGTGTTTTGGCAGATTTTCGTATTATTCGACTCAATGACCCTGCCGCTAGAAGTTTTCTCGAGGAAATACTTTGCTACTCAGGATTCCACGCTCTTGTGATTTATCGTATCAGCCATTTTCTTTGGCAATATCCAGCGACAAAGCTTTTGGCTCGGATAATATCTCAAATTGGTCGCTTTCTAACCGGAGTCGAAATACATCCAGGAGCCCTGATTGAGCCCGGTGTATTTATAGACCACGGAATGGGGGTAGTGATTGGCGAAACGGCTGTAGTGAGAAATAATGTCGTTCTTTATCACGGGGTTACACTTGGAGGCACCGGTAAAAACAAAGGTAAACGTCACCCGACGATAGAGTCAGGTGTGGCAATAGGTGCTAGAGCGACTATTTTGGGACCAATCACCATCGGTCAAAATTCTAAAATTGGAGCCGGTGCTGTAGTCGTCAAGAATGTTCCGGAAAATAGTACTGTACTCGGAGTCCCACCAGCACAGAAGATCATAACAAACACCATCACTTCTACAGAGTGATGGTGTTTTTCTTTTCTGATTTTTTAAAGCCAACAATATAACCTAATAAAAAAAGAACACTGTCATTGAGAGACTAAGACTTGGGCAAACGCCCCGGAGTGGTCTCGAAATGACAGTGTTCTTTTTTATTAGGTTATCTCTTACTCCACTGTGGAGCCTTTCGAGCTTTCTTCAATCCGAACTTACGTCGCTCTTTTGCTCGAGGATCGCGTTTTAGAAATCCTGCTTTCTTTAATGGTGATCTTAATTCTTTATCATTTAAAACAAGTGCTCGAGAAATAGCGTGTCGTAGAGCCTGAGCTTGTGAGCTAATGCCTCCACCTTTAATCTTTGCGGTAATCTTGTATTTGCCTGGGATCTTAGCTAAATCTAGCGCTTCTGTAGCAGTCGCGGCCAACTCTCTTGTAGGAAAATAAGTAGCAATATCCTTATCGTTGATAGTGAAAGAAGCTTTGCTCGATGAGAAAAGTCGAACACGAGCAACGGAAGTCTTTCTTCGCCCCATACCCTCGATGTATTTTTCTTTTGAAATTGTATCAGCCATATTATTTTTCTAAATTTATTCTGAAATTTTTAAGTTAAGAATCATCTTTGAACGAAGCTTATTCTTTGGAAGCATTCCGTAGATAGCCTTTTTGAAGACCTCTGCGTAACCCTTTTTCTCAACCATTCTGTTAAATGAAGTAAGCTTTAAACCTCCTGGATATCCTGAGTAGCTCTTGAATTTCTTGTCAGCAACTTTTACAGCTGCTACAGAGGCCTGTGATGCGTTGATGATTGTAACTTTTACTTCTGGGACAATGTTTCGAGCAAAATCAGTCTTATTTTTACCCATAAGTAATACAGCAGCTTGGCTGGCAATTCGGCCAATCTTCTTTCCTTTTGCATCAATTGTGTGTGTGTTCTCAGTCATATTTTTTATTATACAAATTCAATTATAGCCATTCGTGCGCTATCACTCTTTCGAACAGGCAATTTGATAATTCGGGTATAGCCACCTTTTCTATCCTTGTACTTTGGTGACAATACATCAACTATCTTTTTAGCTGTTTTACTTACTGTCCCAAGCTCAGCAATGATGAATCGTCGTGATTCTACAGTATCTGTTTTTCCTTTAGTAATCAATCTCTCAACAAAAGGACGAACTTCCTTTGCCTTAGCCTCGGTAGTAGAGATCTTTTCGTGAACAATAAGGGATCTTGCTAAAGATCGAAGAAGCGCGGTTCTCCCCTTTGTTTTAAGTCCTAATTTTCTTTTTGTTGTGTGATGTTTCATTGAAGATATGAAGTATAGAGTATGAAAGGATTATTTGAAAGAGATGCCGTGTTTGGACAACAGACTTTTGATTTCTTCAATACCTTTTGATCCAAGGCCCTCTATGTCAGAAAGATCCTCCTCTCTCTTTCTTGCCAAGCCACCGACTGTGCGGATATTTGCTCCAACAAGAGCATTGATTGTTCTTGAAGAAATATCGAGAGATTCTGTGCGGGTCTTTAGGAAATCTTCCATCTCTTCTCCCTCAGCCTCAGCTTTTACACCCTTCTCTTTAGCGATTTCTTTTGCAGAAATTGGAGCTTGAATTTCTTCTTCCTCCTCCTTAAAACCAACAATGGCTTTAAGCTGAGTAATCATGATCTCAATTGATTTCTCAAGAGCTTCCTTAGGAGCAACAGTTCCATCAGTTTCGATAAACATTTTTAGTCGATTGAAATCTGTTCTGTTTCCTACGCGCATGTTTTCTACTTCATAACTAACTCTTCGGATAGGAGTAAAAATGGCATCCAAGGTAATGGTGCCAATATCGACTTTCTCTTTTTGTAGAACTTCCTTTGTGACATATCCAAGACCTCTTTCCACGACAAGTTCCATATCTAATTCTGCAGATTTGTCGGTAAGGTGAGCAATATGCATCTCAGGATTAAGGATTCGAACCTGTCCTGGTGTTTTAATGTCTGAAGCAACAACATCCTTAGTACCTTTTATCTTCAGTGATAGGATTTGAGGCTCTTCACTTGTAACAGCAATACGAACCTTTTTAAGGTTTAGAATAATATTTATTACATCTTCTTTAACACCGGAAATAGTAGAAAACTCATGACTGACACCCTTTATCTTGATTGAAGTGATAGCCGCACCAGGAAGAGAGGAAAGGATTATTCTTCGTAATGAGTTGCCCAGAGTGTGACCATAACCTGGGTAAAGGCCGTCAATTTCGTATGTTCCAGCAAAACCAGCTTCCTTAAGGATTCGAGGTTTTGAGGGCAAAATTATGTTGGTGTCAGACATAGTTTTTTTTGTTAAATTAATTAATGTTTAAAATTTTACGCAACTTGTCGATTGTAACCCACTTTTAAAAAATATGCAATACCTATCTTCGATAGTACTCAAATACAGAGCCTAAATCGAACAACAGACTCTCACCTTCTGCCTTTGGGTAATTGACAATTGTCCAATTTTTCTTTGCTGTATCAGCCTTAATCCAAACAGGAGGAACAGTCTCGTTGATCTTTTCAGCCAAATTTGTGAAGAGTGTTTTCTTCTGGCTTCCCTCTCTTATTGTAATAACATCTCCTTTGTAGATCTGATATGAAGGAACGGTAACTTTTACACCGTTAACCAAAATGTGTCCGTGAGAAACAACTTGTCGAGCCGCCTGTCTTGTAGGAGCTACAGCGATTCGGGCTACAACATTATCAAGACGTCGCTCTAAAACTTCATAAAGCATATCTCCAGCTTTTGGAGACTTCTTTTCGATAATCTCCTTAACATATTTAGAAAACTGTCTTTCTGAAACACCGTAGGTGAATCGAGCCTTTTGTTTTTCAATTAGCTGACGACCGAATTCTGATTTTGCTTTTGGTCGTCGAGCGTCTTTGCCCCCAGCTTTTGTCTTAGAAAAAGCAAACTTCTGAGTTTGAGTTTTTTCAAATATTGGAGCACCGAGGCGTCTTGCTATTTTGTATTTTGGACCGATTTTCATGTTTTTATAGTATATGAAGTATTAAGTATAAAGGGTTATACGCGACGAGCCTTTTTAGGCTTTGGACCATTCCAAGGCACTGGGGTAACGTCTTTAATGGCAGAAATGGTCAGACCTTTAGAAACAAAACCGCGAATAGCTGATTCGCGGCCTGACCCTACACCTTTCACGACAACAGAAACTTCTCGCATCCCCATAGTCTGTGCCTTTGTTCCAATAACTTCTCCAACCTTAGCTGCAGCAAATGGTGTTCCTTTCTTAGCTCCTTTAAAACTTAGGCTTCCGGATGATGACCAGCATAGAGAGTTACCTTTTGTATCTGTGAGGATAACCTTGGTGTTGTTATATGTTGACTGCACGTACAAAACACCCGCATCAACGCGCTTTTTTGAAATAGAAGATGATGGAGTTTTTGCTTCACCTTCTTCGCCAGCTTTTTTTACAATTCTTTTTTTACCCATTTTATTTTTTATATACTTTATACTTCATACTAAATACTATGTCTTCGACTCTTTCTTTCGTCCAGTACCCATGGTTTTCTTTGGACCCTTGAGTGTTCGAGCGTTTGTCTTTGTTCGCTGACCTCGTGCAGGAAGTCTCTTGGCGTGTCGGCTACCTCGGTATGATTTGATATCTTTTAAACGCTTGATGTTACCAGCGACCTCTCTTTTTAGGTCTCCTTCTATTTTGTATCCTTCAACGATCAAACGGATTTTATTTTCTTCATCTACTGACAATGTTGAAGCTTTTCTCTCATATCCGATTCCTGCTTTGTCTAGAATTTTTTGAGCTCTTGGTCTTGCTACACCATAAAGCACGGTTAAACCGATTTCTAGTCTTTTATTATCTGGGATGTTTATACCTAAAATTCTCATGATGATTATATTTTAATTAACCTTGTCTCTGCTTATGGCGAGGATCGCTTTTACAGATAACATAAACGTAGCCCTTTCTTCGGACTACCTTACACTTTGTACATATTTTTTTGACAGATGCTTTGACCTTCATTATTTTTGGCGAATATTAAAAAACAAGGATTTATATATACTATAATCCTTACTAAAAGTAAAGTTTTTACAGTCTTTTAACTATGCGGTTTGTATTACCGCCATATTGATCTAATTCTAATTCGACTCTATCTCCTATCAACACTCTGATTCTGTTAAGGCGCATTTTCCCTGAAAGGTGGCCTAAAACCTCCTTTTCTTCCCGATTTTCATCAATGATGACGACTCGAAACATAGTATTGGGCAGAGCCTCTGTTACTGTTCCAAGTGTTCGTGGGATGTTTTGCTTTGACATTTTTAATCAGATTGAGGCTAAGTATAACAAATGAATACTAATTCGGTCAAGGAAATTCAAGGCTAATTATTTACTACCTTGTTAACGACGATGGATGACACGTCCTCTGGGACTGTTGATTGCCAAAATGGCCTAATAACAACCTCTATTTTGTCGATATTTGGATAGCTGTTTTTAATTATTGATGATATGTCTGACTTAGGTTTACCAGCCAGATCAATCTTCAGCTGTCCCTCGTCTACATAAGACACAATTTGAGCTGTCCCTGAGAGATTAAAGGTGATTTTAGAGCTTGAAGCTGATCCTCCATTCTGTAAGGTAAAATTAAGAGAATCCAAATTAGGAATCTCTACCTCTCCTTCTGGCATACCTAGTTGGTTTCCAGCCTGACTTGCTATGTAATTAGCTAACTCTTGTCTGTTAAAAATAATACCTCTTAGATTAGCACTCTCGTTTATCATAATAGATGTAGGAGAGCTTGAAGATGTTTGGTCTGGTAGTGGAACAAAGGAAAGTTTTACACCATTGTCATACATAACAAAAGTGTCTGGCTTTTGTGTGTTAGCTCCTTCTTTTAATTCTTTGGTTAGGGTCGCGTCTAAATCAGAGACGGTCGAATGTCTCACCGTATCAGAGACAGAAGCTGAAACTCCAACGTATCCACCACTTATACCGTTCTTTGTTTTTGCATAAAATCCTTTATATCTTGAAGCGTCGGTTTTAAATCCTGGAATAGTAAAATCGGATGATTGGATATTGTAATCTGCCCCTGGCTGATCAGCATATACCACGGTATCAACACTCCCCGCAGTAGAACCGTTCTTGCCTGGGATAGTGATCGCGTTAGGAATTCTAAAAATCAGTCCGCCACTTGTTTCAAAACGTGTATTTTTTATGAGTGTCTGTGGCTGAGCACTCCAATTATTATAAACTGTAATAGTCCCGCTAGCCTTATTTGAGACCTGTGCCGTCGTGGTGCTGATAATTGTCTCGGATTCAGTTTTATCAAGGGTCAGAACATCATAATGAAGGTTCGTTGAGGATGCATCGTTAGAGGCCGTAATAGTCAAATTTATAGGGAGGGTTGTCTGGTGCGGAGTAATCTTAATTACCGCTCCTCGCGCATAGACTGAAATAGCGTATATTCCAAAAATTACCAATACCACCAAGACTGTCATCACTCCATATCTGCCGTAGTCAGGCATTTCTCTCTGTGGAGTGGATTGGTGAGGTTTTTCTATTGGTGGATCTCTGTGAGGGTGACTTATTGGAATGTTTCTGATTGATTTTTTTTCTGGAGGAAGAATATCTTGAAAAGAGGGTTTTGATGACATGTTGCTATTATATAGTTAATGATAAGCTGTTGCAAAAATTCTTGAAATCTATTTCCACGATGCTAAATTTAGATCCAGATAAGGCACTCTCCACGTAATCTTCTTTTTCTAGGGTCTGTTTAAAAAATTTTTTCGTATCAGAATCACAAATCAAATAGAGTGTAGTTGGTAAAGATAATCCCCCCGCCAAGTTCAACAACGACGGAAGGAGAAGTGCTTTCCAAGGGCTTTCTTGGCTAAGAAAAATATCCGACAAACGAGAATTATTGATTTCGTTGGATCCTCCTTCTTTTTGAAGTCTGAGTAGAGACGAGGCCAGAGGAATTGTCATTTTTAATTTATCAGAGACAGCTCTCACTATGTGATTACTTCCAAATGGTATAGATGCCGTTTCCAGAAAAGACTTCTCTCTTACAATAGAAATTTCTGAAACTTCAGCCCCGACATCAAGAATAAGAAAATCGTTTACGTGGCTAGCTTGATCTGTCTGATTAATAAGAGA
>CAJBRS010000005.1 GCA_903958115.1 uncultured bacterium
GACCCTGAAGAAGTGCATGGAGTTCTCCAAACGGTGATAGCCGAAGAAGAACACCACGAACCTCTGGCTCATAAATTGATGGAATATTTAGGCTTTTAAACAAAAACACCCTTCTTTAAAAAGAAGGGTGTTTTTGTTTTTTAAATTTAGGAGATAGACTTCACTAACTTTGATATACGAGACTTCTTTCTGGAGGCTGTATTCTTTTTTATAGTGTTACCCTTTGCGGCCTTATCTAAAGCTTTGTAAATAGAAGGCATGAGCTTTTCTGCTCCTTTCTTATCATTTGCCTTTGCAAGACCCTTAACCTCCTTAATCAGGTCGGCAACATTCTTCTTTCGGCGCAAGTTAAAAACGCGCTTCTTTTCAGAATTTCTTAGAGCTTTTTTAGCTGATGATGTAATTGGCATATGTTTATTTAGTATGAAGTATACAGTAGAGGTATACAGGACAAGACTGTAACAAATAATATTTGCAATAGCAAGCCCTACCCCCCCTTCATACTTCATACTTTATACTCTATACTTACAAACATGATTTCTCACCTTCGAGGCAAAATTCTAAGCAATACCCTAAAATCGGCAGTTATTGACGTTGGAGGCGTTGGATACAAGATATTTGCCACACCAGACACACTAACCGATATCAACAAAAACCCTGAAAACGCCTCCGTTTACACATACCTGGCCGTCCGTGAAAACGCTCTTGATTTATACGGTTTTTCAAGCGAAGAGGAACTCGATTTCTTTGAATTACTAATTAGCATTTCTGGAATTGGGCCCAAATCGGCACTAGCCATATTAAGTGGCGCCGGGCTAGACGCACTAAAAACAGCCGTGGTATCAGGTAACGCCAACCACCTTACAAAAATATCTGGTGTCGGAAGAAAGAATGCTGAAAAGATTGTACTAGAACTACATGGTAAAATTGAAGCATCAAACGAAGGAAATTCCGAGATAATGCAGACGGGATCAGACGCCATCGAAGCGCTTCAAGCTCTTGGCTATTCACAAAGAGAGGCTCGTGAAGCTCTAAAAAAGGTACCAAAAGAGATTACCTCAATTTCTGACATCGTAAAACAGGCACTAAAAATCTTAGGAACAAAATAAAATACAAAAATGAAACTAGATTCTTTTTTAAGATCGGCCAAAAAAATAATTCCTAAAAATCTTTTCAGATTGGCGCAACCTCCATATCATTTTCTTTTATCACTTGCTGGAGCAATCAGATACGGCTTCCCCTCTCGACAAATTAAGGTAGTGGCAGTGACAGGCACAAAAGGAAAATCGAGCACAGTGGAAATTGTTAGCGCTATTTTAGAAGAAGCTGGATACAAAACCTCGCTAGCAGGAACAGTGCGATTCAAAATAGGAGAAAATTCCAGAGCCAATCTATACAAGATGACAATTCCTGGAAGATTTTTCTTGCAAAAATTCTTGAGGGACTCCGTAACGGAGGGTTGCCAATATGCCGTCATAGAAATGACCTCTGAAGGGGCAAAACAATTCCGTCATCGATTTATTGATTTTGATGCCCTACTTTTCACTAATCTTTCCCCAGAGCATATTGAATCCCATGGCTCTTATGAAAAATACGTGAGAGCAAAATTAAGCATTGCTAATGCCGTAGCAAAATCGAAGAAACCACGAAAAATATTGGTGGCTAATGCTGACGACAAAGAAAGTGCAAAATTTTTAGCAATCCCAAGTTTAGAAAAATTCACCTATTCCCTTTCAGAAGCAGAACCATTTACCCTAAATACTAACGGCTCAGAAATCACATACAAAGGAACAAGGATAAAAACTCTTCTTCCAGGAACATTCAATATTTCAAATATATTAGCTGCTATTACTTATGCAGAAACACAAAAAATTCCTCTAGAAAAAATCAAATCCGCTCTCGAAAAGTTTAGGGGTACTCCTGGACGCGTTCAAAAGATTACCTTAGATAAAACCAACCCTTTTAACTACCTTCAAAATTTTGAAGTAATTGTAGATTATGCTCACACAGCAGATTCATTAGAAAAAATTTACAAAGTATTTGAATACAGCAGAAGAATCTGCGTACTTGGAAACACTGGTGGTGGTCGCGACAAATGGAAACGCCCAGAGATGGGAAAAATTGCTGATACTTATTGTGATCACATCATCTTAACAAACGAAGATCCTTACGACGAAGATCCCAAAAAAATTGTCGAGGAAATGGCTGTTGGTATAAAGAATAAGCCACTAGAAATAATCATGGATCGCAGAGAAGCTATTAACAGGGCAATCTCTTTAGCCGACAAAGACTCGGCCGTGATCATAACCGGCAAAGGAACAGATCCATTCATTATGGGGCCCAATGGCTCAAAGACTATTTGGAGCGATGCTGAGGTAGCAACTGAAGAATTGATGAGGATATTGGAGAGCAAACAATAGCGCACCCTTTTGGGAGGCTTCGCAAGCCGGGCAGGCGAGACTTGAGCAAAATGCCAGCAGGCATTTATGCGTACTCCCAAAAGGGTGCGCTATTGTTTGCTATGCTATATACTCATCAATTATGCCAGAACTACCAGAAGTCCAAACGACCGTAAACGGACTCAACAAAAAGGTAAAAGGTTTAAAAATCACCGGTATTTGGACAGACTACGGCGGTAGTTATCATATTGGGAAAGATAATATTAAAGACGAAAACTTCTTCAAAAAATTCAAGAAAAAAGTCATCGGCAAAAAAATATTAAACGCCACACGTCGGGCCAAAAATGTTTTAATCCATCTTTCTGAAAATCAGACTATTCTAGTTCACATGAAAATGACTGGGCACCTTATGTACGGCAAGTACACTTTTGATAAAAAAGCCGGGAAAAAAGGAGCTTGGTCTGCAAACGATGAAGGACCTTTAAAGGATCCCTTCAATAAATTTTTACATTTTGTCATAACCCTATCAAACAAAAAACAACTCGTACTCTCTGATACACGCAAATTTGCAAAAGTCACTCTGATAGAGACGGCCGACCTAAACCACTCCCCTCACCTAAAAGATATCGGACCGGAAATTATGACCAAAGATTTTAATTACTCAAATTTCAAAGATAGATTATTAAATAAACCTACTGGAAGAATTAAAAATGTTTTAATGGATCAGAGTATTATTGCCGGAGTTGGAAATATTTATTCCGATGAGGCTCTTTGGAGATCCGGGATACATCCGGAAGAAAAAATTAAAAATATCCCCGAAGCAAAATTAAAATTATTATTTGTAGAGACAAAAAAAGTACTAGAAAAAGGAATAGATTTTGGAGGTGATTCAATGTCCGATTACAGAAACATTGATGGAGAACGTGGAGAATTTCAAAACCACCACATGGTCTATCGTCGCAAAGGAGAATCCTGTAAAAAACCGGGTTGTAAAGGAAAGATAATTAGAAAGATTGTCGGCGGACGCTCGGCACATTTTTGCAATACCCACCAAAAACTTCTGGTTGATTAGATTCCTAAAATTCTAAACAAGGCCACACCGGCAGCCACAGAAACGTTCAAGGATTCCTTCTTTCCCTTCATTGGAATTTCGGCCACTTGATCACATTTTTTGAGTAGTCCCGATGAAAGACCCTTTACCTCATTCCCGAGTAAAATAGCAACAGGATACTTTATTTTTATTTTTTTATAGTCAACAGAGCTTGGTGATTGCTCAATAGCCACCAGAGAAAAACCCCCGTTTTTTAACTTTTTAATAAAAGCGCTCGGCGTTTTTGCATAAGACCAGGGGATACTTTTTTCTGCCCCAAGAGCTGTCTTTGCGATGTCCTTTCTTTCTTTACCAAAGGCATCTATAGGACGAGGAGTATAACCAGAGAGAAAGATCTCGGAGACACCTGCAGCATCTGCAGTACGAAAAATAGAACCCACATTGTGGGTGCTTCTAATATTATGGAGAATTAAAACTGATCTCATAAACTGATTTATACACTCTTTATTATTTTTCGCAAACCAAATAAAAATATCAGGAAAATAAAAAAGACCCACAGAGCAGAACTGCTCTGTGGGTCCAACAAATGACACGGACGGTTATTTCGAATCCTCTCCAGCAATGAAGGCGGTGATAAGATCAAACGTCAGCTTCTTTATCACCTCCATACTGAATGGCTTGGCGAGAAAAGTATCCGGCTTAGAATGGCCGTGCATCTCGTCAATGTCGTCTTGAGTCAGGCGACCACTGGTCAGCAACGACTTTATTTTGGGGAACTTCTCCTTCATCTTTGCGATTAAATCGTTCCCTGTCATGCCGGGCATGTCATGGTCAGTAATCAAAACACAGATGTCGTCTCCACGATCCTCCAAAAGATAAAGTGCTGCGAGACCATCAGCTGCCTCCAATATATTAATACGGAGACCTTTGAGAGCTGACCGGATTAACGTCCTGATAAACACTTCGTCATCAACGATAAGAACATAGGGGGCTTTACTATTATTTTCTTCCATTTTCCGTTTTTTCTAGGGTAAAGGTTTTTCTTTATTGTATCACAAAATATAGAACTTGTCTAATCCTTGTCAACGCTTTTAGCCAAGAAACCGCAAAGTGCACTAGCCAAGCCTAAAACCACGAGGACAGACATCCACGTGATAGTGTAGCTTGCTAGAAAACCAATAATTCCAACCACCAACAAGATAATGCCGATTGTTATAAGTGTATTTTTCATTTTAGAGAAAATTACAATTACTAGATAGAAAAATCGACCGAAGGACTCTCACTTAATAGTATGCCTGCTATGGGAATAGTCAAAGGTTTCTATCGGTGCTAGTATGGGCCTAGAAAAAAATCCCTATGAAATACACACCTAACTCCATATCTCGTGGAGAGGGTGTATATCCCCTCCACGACACGACAGTGTTTGATCCTGGTCTGATGAAGAGAGAAAACTTATCTAACTCTCGCAGACTTGGTAGAAAGACCCTTAAAAACTCGACCCTCCTCAGTTTATTGCCAGTGGCAACAGTTGAATCTATAAAGGCAGTTCCAGAACTCACTTTCCAATGGCTCTATAATGCCTATCAGAGTACCCGTGGCTTTGGGTCAACAATTAAGATCGAGCCGGAGTGGATGAAACACATAGATTATCGAGACAAAAAAGCTATCCAATCAATGTGGCGGAGGCTAGACGGCACAGATCCCGTCTCCATCGTCCCAAACATGAGATACCATGGTATTGGTTACATTGTGGAAGATGGGGGCTTGATAGCCGAGGCCATTCAAACGTTTGGTTTATCTCGCCTATTAGGAATCAAGCAGTTAGCCTACCTTCACGATCCCCTAACCGAAAATTCTGTCCCCTCTGTTGAATTGCACTTTATGCACAGCAGACTGCTTCACAGCTATGATGTCTCAGTGGTAGGTAATCTCGTCTGTGCGAATAATCCTCAACTCAAAAGTCTTGAGCCCTACCTCCGAACAGCATTCATTACGCATGACGCGTTAACACCAGCCGGAGGAGACTCGACCAAGCTCATCGACCCAAAAGCTTTTGACGAAGATGCGAACTATCAAAATCTTCTTCATGGTAGATCTTGGGAACAATTCAGTAGTAAGTACAACCTTAAAAAAGATGTGCTGACTTCCATTGTAAATGGGCAAGGTCTTGGTGGCCGAGTTCTCGATCTCGCAGACAAAAGTGCTTATATGGCCCGAGATCTTGATAGCTACCTGATGAGGGGAAGTTATAACGGACCACGTGAGTACGCCGAAGAATACGAAGGGATGAGATCATTGATTAAAGAAGATGAAAACCTCTGCGCTTTGTGGAAATGCGCAGAAGTTATCGGAAACAAGTTAGTGATCACCGACGCAGATTTTCTGTATCGTTTCCTAAAACTTCGAGCACTTCTCTTTAGAGGCTTGTACTACAATCCTCGTAGTCGAAAACTTGAATGTATCATAACTAAAAAGATTATCACTTGGGCTTACCAAACAAGTAAGCTCACTCGAGAAATACTTCTTAGTTGGACTGATAGCAAACTCGAAGAGCTCTTGCGCGAACTTACAGGCTTTCGAACAACCTTTTTCTCTACAGAAAGTGATGTCGAGGAATACGATAGTCTAGAAGAAGCGATGGCTCGCGAAGAGTCTCTTCGCGACGATGAATCCATCCTTGTTGTCATAGACGACTTCGCCCCAAGCACAAAATGCGGAACACGAAGTTTCTGTGTGAGGAAGAGTCGGAAGATCTTAGATTTTGCTGACGCCTACCCTTACAGAGCAAAAATGGTTCGCGACATGATCAGAATCAAAAAGAGGAAGTTCTTGGTGTACATCGTAAAGATGGACAGCCTAGAGATCTATCGAGATCAAAGACTAAGGAAGGAGTTGAAGGAATTCAACGGCGGTTCGCCAAACATTCCTCTCCAACAAAAACCAAGACAGCCTCAGGTAAGGTGGGAGCAGAGAAAAGGAAATCGTCCCCCATTCATAATGACTGGTTGCTAGCCCGCACGTTCAGACCCACCCTGAACGTGCTTTTTTATTATTCTAAATTAGAACCGGTAAAAAACAGCCCCGCACGATAATGTGCGGGGCCATTGTCTTTGAAGAGAGAACTAGGGAAGAACTTCTCTCCTTGATCTTTTCAGTTCCCCAATACGTTGTCTCATTTCTTTAGACAAAGATTTGAGATTTACGACCATCGGGACAAGATCATCTGCCAGCTCAAGGATGCTGGGCGAAGCTATCAGATCATCTTGATATATTTTCACGGAGGCGACTTGGTGCAGATACTCAACACGATGGTTTTCGAAGAAGACTAATAACAAAGAATCACCAACATAAATTTCCCCAAATTTCTGTTTATCGGGTGAAATCAGTTCTGCCACTCCGAGGGGATTTTTTCGCTTATCTATTCCCAAGACGAGAAGCCATCTTGAATTTTTACCGACGACAATAAGCTTGAAGACTTTGCCATCTTTAGCTTGAACGTCGATGATTGTTCCGCGATCAAAATCATTTGTTGGAATTCTGGCACCCGACCAATCAAAAACTGCCGGACGTTTGTTCATGTTTACTCCTTTTGTTGAAGTTTCCTGATTTCAGGATATAGAGACAGACAAACAAAGTCAAACTATGTAGAGTCGGCAGGAATCTCTCCTTACAGGAGCGGTACAGGTTTCGCGTCGTACTCGCTTCGCTCCGTGCGACATGCTCAACCTTTTCGATTCCTGCACGCAACACCCTCAAGGGTGTTGCTCGGGCGGACACGAAAAAACTGCTCACAAGGAGCAGTTTTTAACGTGTCCGCCCGGCAGGAATCGAACCTGCGACCC
>CAJBRS010000006.1 GCA_903958115.1 uncultured bacterium
GGTCTGCCCATTCTGTCAGACAAGCATTTCTATAAAAGCCACCCGCTGCCCAGCCTGCACCAGCACCATAGAGAAATAAAAGCGCACCCGCTACGAATAGCACAATCACGCATAATTAGAGACCGCTCCGGGGCGCTTGCCCAAGTCTTAGTCTCTAATGTGTGAGTTATCTTTCTTATTCGTATCTGAGGTCGCTTTAATCCAGGTGGGCGTGATCGTTCCAAATCCATAACCACCATGGCGATTCTTTTTTCTTGTCATCATGGCCGAGCACTGTTATGCCGGTGTTTTGTGTATGAAAGGCTCTGATAAATTTTGAACAGTCCTCTCCAGCTAGATCATCTCCGAAAACGACACAGGCAATAATAATTCGCATGAAAAAACCATGCGTGACTATGAGTATAGTTTCTTCAGGTCTTTTCTCTAGGTAATCTAGAGCCGACATGGCTCGTCTTTTTAAGTCTTCGAAATTTTCTTCATCAGAAAATCTAAAATTTGGTAAGTGAAAGTTTTTATTTATTTCATCCTCGACTTTAAGAGCCAGGGGAGTGTCTTTAGGTTGTCCAAGTACTTCCGATGATCGTCGTCGTTCTACAAACAAGTCGGAATATTCTATGGGTTTTGATATTTTGCTTAAAATGATATCGGCAGTTTCTTTGGCTCGTTTCATTGAGCTACAAATCATAATTTCAAAAGGTATTCTTGAACATCTCTCCGCCACGAAAGAAGCTTGAACCCTTCCTTTTTCTGAAAGTGCTGTGGTGGCTGTTTGTCTAATAGGCCCGGCGTTACCCTCGCTTTCCCCGTGTCTGACAAAATAGACTTTCTTCATGTTTATTTCTCTATGGTGCTGGTGCAGGCTGGGCAGCGGGTGGCTTTTATAGAAATGCTTGTCTGACAGAATGGGCAGACCTGGGTGGTTGGTGTCGCTTCAGCTGGCTGTCGCTTTAACTTGTTGATTTGTTTGATAACTAGAAAGATGACAAAGGCAACGATTAAGAAGTTAATGATGTTGTTGATGAAAAGTCCGTAGTTGATTGTTGGTATTCTGTCAGCCTTTGCTTCTGCAATAGTATTGAAATGCTTGTCGGATAGGGCAATAAACCTATTTGAGAAGTCTAGCTTACCAGTGAGAAGGCTTATAAAGGGGTTGATAATATCATTTACCAAAGAAGTGACAATCGCACCGAAAGCTCCTCCGACAACGACGCCGACTGCTAGATCTATCATATTTCCCTTGATGGCAAATTCTTTAAATTCACTAATTATTTTTTTCATATTTATTTTATCGGCTTTTTAATATTTCTCGTAAGCCAGGAATAAACGAGACGATTATTATAATGATAACGATTGGTAGAATATAGTGGTCGATATTTGGGATTGTATTTCCTAGAAAATATCCGAGGGTGAGAGCTCCACCAGCCCAAAGAAATCCACCCAAGCTATTATACATAATAAATTTTTTGTATTCCATTTGGCCAACTCCTGCCATTATTGGGGTGAAAGTGCGGATAATGGGAATGAATCTGGCAAGGACGATGGACTGGCCACCTTTTTCTTCGAAAAAGGTGGCGGCCCTTTCTGCATATTTTTTATTAAAAAACCAAGAATCTTCTTTTGTAAAAATTTTATGACCTATTTTTTTTCCAAAAGCGTACCCAACCGAATCTCCCAAAATAGCGGCAATGATCACTCCTGGCAGAGTAATCCAGAAGGGGATGATTCCTTGTGATGCTAGTAATCCAGCTGTGAAAATTAGGGAATCACCTGGTAAGAAAAAACCAAAAAATAATCCAGACTCAGCGAAGATGATCGCGAGTAGGCCAGCCACTCCAAGAGTTTTCAAAATCAAGGTGCTGTTGAATATTAGAGAAATTGCAGCGATAAAAGACATGATGTTATAATAGCACTCTATGAAAAAAGTAGTATCAATTTTTATTTTAACCAGCATTATATTTTCTTTTGGTCTAGGAATCGCCTCCAATACAGAGGCGGCGACAGTAAAAGGTATATCTAAGACCAAAGTGGTTTCCACGAAAAAAGTAGCGAAGAAAGCCGTTAAAAAGAAAGCGACAAAGAAGAAAATAGTCCTTCGTAAGGAGCCGATCTTATCAGCCCCTCTCTTAAGGCCAGATCCATCCTTTAGAAATCACGCTACTAGCACCGCTACCAGCACATCCTAAAGTTATCAACACCTATCCCTTGACAACATAATTGTGTCTGATAAGATAGGAGTATGGCAAAGACAGACAAATACTCCATAAGAGACTTAAAGAAGGACTTCCCCACAGAGGAAGCATGCCTTGATTTGATATTCGATACACTCCATAGCCGAGACTGTTCGTGCGGTGGCACATACAGGCAGATAAACGGTCGCAAGCAGTATCAATGCTCTAAATGTCGTTTTCAAATAGCCCCTGCTTCTACCACAATTTTTCACAAGTCCGACACCCCTCTATCACTCTGGTTTCATGCCATCTTCATTTTCTCTAACGCTAAGAGTGGTATATCTGCTAAGGAAATGGAGCGACAGCTTGGAGTAACTTACAAATGTGCTTGGAGGATATTGAGCCTTATCAGAAAGGCCTTAAAACAAAGTAATAAAAAGCTCCGAGGTGGTGTAGAAATAGATACAGGTTTCTTTGGTGGTCGTGGTAATGCAGGAAAGAATAATGAGGATTTAAGTAAGGTAATGGCTAGGAAAGCCGTTGTAACTATTGCTGTAGAACGAAACGGGCAGATACGAGCCGAGATTGTGCCAGACGCCACCGCCAAGACTATGCAAGATTTTATTGATAGGAATGTAGAAAAAGAGCATACCACCCTTATAACAGATAGCAGTAAGGTCTATGGTCGATCCGATAAGGTTTGGAATAGAGAGAAAGTAGACCATCACAAGAAAGAGTATGTTCGAGGTGATATTCACATAAATACAGTAGAGACCTTTTTCTCACACCTCAAAAGAAGTATCAAGGGAACGTTCAAGTCTATTTCGAAACAGCACTTGCAGTCTTACCTCGACTCTTTTGTCTTTCATTACAACAATCGGTACAACGACAAGGAACGGTTTGGGGTTTTGCTTGGAACCGTATTGCACGCTTCAAGATAGAGAGAAAATTTGATTTGGTCATTGAGTTGGTATATAATATATCACACATTAAGAACTAACTAAAAATGTCAGTAAAAATAACAAAAAAAGAAGGGGGTATTGTAGAGATTACTTTAGATAATGGTCACGCTCAGGCATTAGAAAAAGTAACATCAGACTTTAATCTTTTAAATGAAGAGAAGGCTGTTGGTTTTATGTTGTCAGTAATGAGGGATGCTGATGGTAAGGCTATTCAAACAGTAAATGGCTCCTTCGTTCCTACTAAAGAGATAAAAAAACCATCAGAAGATGATGCTCCTTTAATAAAAGAAGAAGATGGCGAAAAAATCTAATAATACAGGAGAACTAGATGGAGAAAATTATGCAGAACGTGTAGATGAACACGGTAAAGACTTAGTTGACCTTAAGAAGAAGGTTAAATCTTTAGAAGATAAATTTGGAACCAATGAAAAAATAGCAGATACTCTTTGTCAGACAGATGAGAAAGCCACAAAATTCTCAGAAATGTTAGAGAGACGTCTTGTTAAAATGCTCAAATCAGATGGAAACTCCAAGAAAGAGATTAAAGCAATTGTCTCAGAACAACTTAAACAAGACTGGAAATCATTTGCTTTATCTACAGGAGGTAAGATAGCTTTTGCTTTATGGACCATTCTCACTATTTGGTTAGGTCACATTTGGAAATAAGTCATTATGTTTTTCTCTAAACAAAAGCCAGATAAATACATCTCGAAGTTTTTTGAAGAAGAAAATCTTAAGATTTCAGCTGTTCGTGGTTTTATGGAGGGAATGCAGATTAGTCCATTGGCCGAAGAAGAAATCATTGAGTACGCAAGAGTTGATGCTGATAGGGTTAATCGAAAGAAAATACTCGTCAAAGTTATTGATATCTTAGAAAAA
>CAJBRS010000007.1 GCA_903958115.1 uncultured bacterium
ATTCCTGGGTCATGTTTCGATCGCCAAATCGCAAAAATGAAAGTCGGCTCGGCAAGTGAAGTTATCAAAGCCGTCGCCGATTTTCGCGGAGGAGCCCTCCGTAGATAAAAAAGGCATATAAACCTATCATCTCAACACAGGAAAACCCCTGTCGCGAGATGGTGGGTTTTTCTTTTTGTGTTGCACAAACCTATAGAATAGGTAATATGCTGAATAGAAATATTGATACAACTTTTTGAACCATCAACATTGAAAGGAAAATAAGCTATGACAGACAAGAGAATCTTGGTTGCGGACCAGAACGGAATTCATGGAAGAAACCGTTTCCTGCCACCAACTTTTGAAGTGGAAGTAAATTACGGTGAGGAGCTCTCAGTCCTTCTTGCCGAGGCCAACGGTATTATTCGTGATGATTGCTCGACATCACTCTCACATTTTTTAGACCTTCCTTGTAGGGGGAGGGTGACCTATGGATTCGAGATCGTCATGTTTGAGAGAGAAGGCTTGTCAGTGGGAGAAATCCAGGAAGCCTTTTCTCAGGCGGGTCTTCGCGTCGCCAATCTCAAAGAATTGTTGGCATTCGTTTCGAAAACAAATAAGGTTATTGGATCGAGTCCTTTGATTGCACTCGGTTCATCAACTAAACTCTACCTGCAGATACAGGAAGACGATAAAAGTGTCTGGCGAAAGATTTGGGAATGTTTGTGGAGAAGTACTCCGCGCTCTTTGCCAGTATTTCCGCTAATCGAAGAATATGGTTCCAAAAACATTCTTCGATTTTCAACTGGTGAGTGTGGGTGGAAAAGCCACTGCCTGTTTCTTGGAGTCTGCATTGAGCTAGAAAAGGATAGAAAATTAGTCGATGAGCCGATCAGCATGGGAGAATACCTGTCTCTTCCAGATGGCTCTGCCTTTTCTGGCGATTATTTGAAGACAGTTGAATTCGGTTTTCGTTTTGTGGCAAGGGATGGACATATCTGTGAAGTAGTGGAAGGTAAAGAAATGTTCCAGCGCCAGTGGGCGAGCCTGGATGTACCAGAGCGTGGTCTACGTCACTACCGACCGGTTTTCAAATGAAATGTGTGGTCAATTGAAAAGACCCGGAGGCATTAGCCCCGGGTCTTTTAATGTGTGATTTTTTATTACTACACACAATCACAACATACTTAACGTGCGTTCCTGCTCTTCCTCGGACCATTCCGAGAATCCAAGGCTGTCGAAATATTCGTAGATCGGGCGTTTCAAGACATGGATCTCTTTTCCATCTTTTTTGAATATATCTCCAGCTTGGAAACCTAGACTGAGGACAACCACTGAATCATGTGGCAAGATTGCATAATCGACTGACTGCATCGTAATCATATACTCCTTTCCAATGTACTCATTATGAGCCTCAAACAAAAATCCCTCCTTTTCAGAGGAGAGTTTTTTGTTTGAGCGACTGAGCTGTATCTATTCTCTAAGCGCGTGCAACAAAAAGTCTCTCCCCTAGGGGATTACATTTTGAATGCATTTGCTGTCTGAATAGATTGCTATTCATAATTTATGCACTTATCTTATCAGGTATTTGTGTAGTGGCAAGCGCATTTTGTTGCTATAATTATTAGCATATGAAATATCTTAATAGATTATCTGTCCTTTTTTTATTAGTAATAATAGTTAGCTTAATTTCTTACAAGGTTTCTTTGGCGGATACTCCATTTCCATTTCAGACTAAATCAGGTAACGCTGTCGTGATGGCTACAACATCACCCAATCAGGCGCTTGATGCTAATTTGTATGTTAGCGATATTGTCTTAGACCAAACAACTTATAATGATGGAGATACTGTTACGGGAAATTTTGTATTGCACAATCCATCTACTATTCCAGCGTCAAATGCCTCTTATATAATTTCACTTGTTGGTAATTATAAACCAAACACTTTGGCTGGGACTTTCTACGACACCAAATCTTTTGGACCAGTTTTTCTGGATGCTGGTCAATCTAAAAGTATTTCTTTCCGATATTCCTTACCAAAAGGTATTAGTGGTCAAAAGCTTGGGATAGAAATTCAGGCAATCTCGTATAGTGGTCAGCCTCTCGGTTGGTCTGATAGTTTTCTAACCGTAAAAGGGGATAACCTTCCTTTTGTTTCAGTTACAAAATCAATGATTGTGGTTGGTTCAAAAACATATGGTCTACAGGTTGGTCCGATTGTTGGGAAAAATCAGGATGTGTCACTTAAAATGACATTTTCGAACGATAGTAATTCATCAATTACACTTAGTCCAGATGTAGTCATTTTTGATAGGGCCATAGATAGAACTGTGTTGTCAGAGGATAAAGCTAATAGTATTGTGGTTCCAGCAAAAAGTAGTACGACAACAATTTTTGCTTTGTCGACATTTGATTATAATCCTAAAATTTACGCTGGGGAGATTTCCTTTAAAGATTCAGAAGGTAACACTCGAGCTTCTACAGTTGATTTTCGTTACATAGTTGATGGTGCTATTGCCACTATTCAAGGTATAACCTCTGATAAACAGTGGGCAGATAAAAATGACGCAGTAAATCTTCAAGTGGTTTTGACGGGTTCACCTTACAACGTTGATACTGTTGAGGTTCCTAAGGTTGGGAGCACGACCTTGTCAGTTTCTCTGAAGAATGAACATGGCCAAGTGGTTTCAAGTAGTACTCAAATCGTGGACATTGATTCATTGAGTGGTCCTATTTCTGTGCCGTTGATCGTAAACGCCAGGGCTTCTACATTGGATGTTGTGGCAACTCTCTCGAAAGATGGAAAAATCCTAGATTCTTACGAATCGACTTTATCAGGATCTCCACACGAATTCGCCAAATTTCCAGTGGTGGGAGTACTGGTTGTTGTAATTATCATTGCTCTTATTTTTTCAGCCTTTATTTTAAAGAGAAAGAAATATATTGTTCCAATTATATTTCTTTTTGTCCTTGGTGGTAGTGGGTTATTCTTCGCCCAAAATGTTCTTGCTCAGTTTGTATTGACTGGCTACATGACCAGTTATTGGGCTCCAAATCCGTCAGGTGCTTCGGTTCTGGATACTTCTGGAGTTAGAAATCCTTCGGTTTCGTTTAATCCAATTACTATCGAAAATGGTCAGTACTATTTAACAGGTGTAATTACAGCGCAAGTGTGTTACAACCAGCCAGCTAATATTTTTGTCACAATTTCATACCCCGATACAAATGGAAGTATTTCCTATCAGGGCTCAAAATACACATCTATTTCTGAAGAGTTTACAGATCCTGCTGGGACACATTATGCAGAGTTAAATAGTATTAATCGTCCATTTACTGCCGACAACACAGGGAAAAACCAAGTATCTTTTGGTCCTTTCCCCGCAGTATTTTCAACTAAATCTAATACATCACAGAATGTATATGTAGATGTTCAAAATCGCCGATGGTGGTATGCGGGGGAACTAGTCACATTCGGTCAAGCTGATGGTTATGTTAGTTATACTTCTCCTCTTACCACCAATCCTTCCGGCACATGTGTCAATGGTGATACTAATCCGCCAGATTGCACTACTCCGCCGGTTTGTACTACTCCTTCAACCTGCAACTCAAGTAATACTGGAACAGTAGATTGTAATGGTAAGGTAACTCTTTGTACGGGTGGTGATACTTGTAATGGAGGTGTTTGTTCTTCTGTAAAAAGTTGTGGGGCTGGGCAGTGCCTTAATTCTAGTGGTGTTTGTATAAATTCTACGAGTACTTGCTCACCAGCTTCTGGTAATATAGTTGATAGTTGTGGAAGTGTTACTGCTTATTGTTCCAATGGTTGTGTCGCAGGAACTTCTACTTGCAATCCAAATCCATCCTCACCTAATGTTAGTTTTAGTTTGACTACCAGTCCAAAATTTATTCAACTAGGTAGCCAGTGTACAGTCTCTTGGAATGTTCAAAATGCTATTTCCTGTACTTTGAAAGGTGCTGGTCTTAATAATGGCTATGTAATTCCTTTGGATGCAGGAGGTAATAGTTCAGGTTCCAAACAAAGTAATAATTTGACCTCATCTGCCGTCTACACCTTAAATTGTTCAAATAAGACTGAAAATGTTAGCACCTCGGCTACTTGTTCCGTGGCACCTAGTATAATAGAAAATTAATATTGTTATTTAGTAACGATAAAAACACACCCAACTTTTCTGGTTGGGTGTGTTGCGGTTTTGAATATTTTTTCAAAGAATTCCACCCAGCCCAAACATTGCGGTCTGATAGCCTTCGGGGAAATTTGCAAAACGATTCAACTCATCGGGTTGTTCGTCCTCTCTTGCATACATGACAGCTTCTCCGACCTCATCACACTTTATCCCTATAATCGTGGGTGAGATAATTGAATATTCTGGCAAGGCAATCCTTTCACCTTTTCTTATTGTTGACCCTGGTCTGAATATTCTTTCTTCCAGACTACTTGGATGATTAATCCATGAACCTGCCATGAAACGATTTAGGGGCAAGTCCTCTAGTAGGACTGCAAGCCCATTATCATCAGTTACCCTGATCCTGATTATTTTTGAGCGAAAGAGATAGTAATAGTCAGGGCCTGTTTCAAAACAAGGCCACCTGAAATACCAAACACCGCCGACAAATGACTGAAGAAGTGCATTGTCTATGCTGTTCATAAAACCTCCTAGTTAAGTTGTTTCGGCTTGGATGTTACCGGAGTCGCTAGTTAGTGTCAATTGTCGAATTCCAGTTCTAACTATTGACGTTATCAAAACTTAGTGTTAATTTTAAATCGAAAAGGGGAGCTCTTTTAGAGCTTAGAAGGAGGGTACGAACATGTTTATAAACCGAATGGCGTCGGGAAAAAATGTTCTCGAGGAACTCAAATCTGGTATTAGTGTTTCCGAGACAGAAATTCAAAAGGAGTTTGAGACGACAGGTAATAGCTGGCCTAACTGCTTTGGCAGCATGCTTTCTGTCGTGAAAATGTATCTTGGGCTGCCAAGCGTTCAGGGGTTGTTGACGGTGAACCAATTGACCATTGCCCTTGAGAGGTCAGGAAAGCTTACCGAGGAATTACTTAAACTTCGGAAAAAATATCCTGGCAAGAAAAAGAGTCCTTCAAAAAGGTCACAGCAGAGATTGATCAAAAAGCTTGATGTCTTTGCGGAGGATTGGGACAGATTCTGATTGAATTAAATTAAATAAACGCCCTGGGGATGATTCCTCCAGGGCGTTTATTTTGTTGTTCGGATTACTTTTTCTTTACTTGTTTCGTATTGACAGCTGTCGCACGAATCCATTCATGACGCAGATCAAATGGGGACAGCCAGTGAGATCTGGCAATGACTGGCTCGTGGGACTAAAAAGGTTGTCGACAAGTATCGTACCCTCCGCAATCATGGTCGGGCCGTATTGTGGGTCTGAGTTGATTATGCCAAGAGTAGGGTGATTAACTTTTCCTTTGAAGAAAGTTCCTCCACCGCGAAAGACGTGAGAGAAGATCTGTTTTGATTCAGAAGGAATTAATTTGCGAGAATTTAATGAGTGCTCAGGGAACACCCTGAATGATTCTCGTCCCTTTGGCACCATTTGCAACTCAAATGGTTTCAATCTTTCCTCTTTTGATCGGCTCTCTAGCCATAGGCCAAACAGGTCTTCCCACGACATGTAGCCCATGGCAACAGTGAAGAGAAAGTCTGAGCAGGGTTTGACATCTTGTCCCCACAGAGGTGCTCCACTTGCGATGAGAGGGGGAATGATGGCTTGGTGGAAGTTTCCGCGTTCTGCGGCCTTCACTAAATCTTTGTTGACCACGGCTCCTAATGGTTGCCCGTAGTAGCCACTGATCCATAGGCCGTTGTCCTCGTTCTCATTCTCGAGTCTTAGGACGTATTCACCCTTTTTTACTTCGAATGCCTCTTTGCATCTCGGCACATTCCAGGCATTGCCTGTGTGCAGAGTGTCGTACAACGAGTGAGCTGTCTCTTCGACAGCGTAGCCAGCAATCTGACTTGGTATCTTCATTTGTGTGATGTTCTATTGAGTTTAGCAAGGTTTATAAGGTACTTGCCTTTTACCGTCGTTTACATTACCCCAAATTGTTGGTTAGTCAATGTTCTGAGAATGATTTATAAGGCCTTGTAATAAAAGGGCTTTATCATCGGCAAGGTGATATG
>CAJBRS010000008.1 GCA_903958115.1 uncultured bacterium
CACCACATCTAGTAGGTGATGCGGAACACCCTTCATTTCTGTTTTAGTGATTTTTCCACTTCCAATATCTAATCCTTTGTATACCTGTCTTGAATCGGCGGAAATAACTTCACCATTATATTTTTTAGCCAAAGCAACGGCTAGGTCGCTCTTTCCCGATGCTGTCGGTCCGAGTATCACGATAACAGTATTTATTGAACGTGGTGTGGCTGACGAGGTACCAGTAAATACTTTCGAGACCGTTCCCGTTCCGACTACAGGTCGAGGAAGTGTTTGCTGGTGCCTCGTCATACTATATCTCGTTTAATAACTTAATTCTGGCACCTATTGAGTTCAATCGCTCGGCAATATTTTCGTAGCCACGGTTGATTGAGTAAACATTGCGTAGAATTGATGTACCAGAAGCTCCGAGCATGGCGATCATTATGATCATGGCTGGACGAAGGGCTGGTGGACATACAACCTGTGTGCCTTTAAGTGGGGTAGGCCCTTGGATGAAGATTCGATGAGGATCAGCTAAGGCGATGTTAGCCCCAAGGCGGTTAAGCTCTGTAAAATAGATGGCGCGGTTTTCCCACATCCAATCATGAATCATTGTTGTGCCTGTGGCCTGGGTGGCGATTGGCACAAAGAAGGGCAGGTTGTCAGCATTGATTCCTGGGTAAGGCTGGGCGTGAATTTTATCTTTTGGTGCTTCCAATTTAGAGGGGAGTATTGTGATATCTACAAGTACTGTGCGAGTATTTTCTGCGAGATATTTTTTAGATAGTTTGTACTTTAATCCCATTTTTTCCAGCTTATATAACTCAAGACGAAGGAAGTCTATTGGGCATCGACGGATGGTAAGTGTTGATTTGGTAACAATAGCCGCTGAAATAAACATCATTGATTCAATAGGATCTTCGCTGTTGTGATATTCAATCGGCTGATTAAATTCTTTAATGCCCCTGATTGTGAGTGTGGTTGTGCCGACCCCATCAATTTGCACGCCCATTTTTTGTAAAAAGAAACAAACTTCCTGTACTTGATAATTTGGTGGTACAAAATATATCTTTGTTTCGCCAGGAATCAAAGAAGCTGCTATGAGGAGGTTTTCGGCTGCAGTGTCGCTAGATTCGTATAAGGTAATCTCTGCAGGTTTTAATTTTTTATATGAGATATCATAGAAATCTTCTTTGGTAAGGATTTTAATACCTAGCTCCTCTAGACCGTATCGATGAGCAGCGATGGTGCGTTCTCCCATTTTGCATCCACCAGCGTGAGGAATTTGAAAGTGTTGTTTTTGGTGGATGACAGCTCCGATAATCATTAAAATTGAACGTATCTTAGAAGCAGAAGTTTTGTTGAGATTTTCAAAAGAGATGGTTTTTGGTGGAGTGATTTTAACACTGCGTGGACCGATCCATTCCACTCCGATCCCAAGACTTTGGTAAATTTCTATCAAACGATAAATTTCTTCAATTCTAGGAATTCCATGAAGGGTTGTGATGTTTTTATTAAGCAGGGAAGCGCAAAATAGACCCAAGGCACCGTTTTTAGAAGTGTTGGTGGTAATTTCACCTGAAAGCTTTCGACCCCCCTCTATTTCGAAGTCTAGGGAGCGATCAACAGAGACGATTTTATGGTGGAGAATTCCTGATATTTTAATGAGCTGGCCGGTGGTGAAGTTTTGTTTGCCAGCTTCCATTCGGGCTACGGCGCTTTGCGAAGTGTTAAGAGCTTTGGCAAATTCTCCTTGAGTCAAGCCTTTATTTTCTCGAAGGTTTTTTATAAAGTAGCCGATTTTTTGTTGGCTGGTTTCTGAAGTTTTTTTCATTAAATTTAATTTTGTTATATATCACATATGATATATAATTTAGAAATGCAAGTCAAAGAAAATGAATTATTGGTCTCACATAGCACTTTTAAGCTTGGTGGTCAGGCGCGGTTTTTCGCTGTTGCAGAAAAATTATCAGATATCCCTAATATCGTTGAATTGGCAGAGCAAAGTAGATTGCCATTGTTTGTCTTGGGGGGAGGGTCAAACTGTATTTTTGGCGACGGTTTGATTGATAAATTTGTAGTGCAAATGAACTTGCTTGGAAAAGAGATTCTCTCTGGCCGTGATACTGAGGAGGCCTCATCTATTTTTGTAAGAATTGCCTCTGGAGAGATACTTGATGAAGTAGTGGCTTGGAGTATCGATCAGGGCTTATCTGGACTTGAGGCCTTGTCTGCCATTCCAGGCAGTGTCGGTGCGACACCCGTGCAAAATGTAGGTGCTTACGGATCGGAGATCAAAGACACTTTGGTAGAAGTACAAACCTACGATCTAAAAGAAAAGAGAGTCCAGGTGATTTCAAATGAAGAATGTAATTTCGGATATCGAAGCAGTATATTTAATACAACAGAAAAGGGTCGTTATGTTATTTTGTCGGTTGTTTTGAAATTATCTAGACTACCGGCCTCGTCTCCACATTACCCAGCAGTCAGAAAATATTTTGAAGAGAAGGGGATTAAACAACCAAGTAGTCTAGAAATTCGTAATGCGGTCACAGACATTAGGTGGTCTAAGTTGCCTAAGCCTTCTGAAATTCCAAACGTCGGTTCTTTTTTTAAAAATCCGATTGTCGATAAAGATGTGGCGGAAAAGATCAAAGAAAAGTTCGACGACTTTGTAATTTTCCCGACTGATTATGGGAAGGTCAAAGTTCCAGCTGGCTTTCTGATAGAGAAAGCTGGTCTGAAAGGCAAACAATTTGGTAATTTTGCAGTTTACGATAAAAACGCGCTTGTCATCACGCACAACGGAAAGGGAACTTGTGAGGAGTTGCTCTTGGTGGTTCAGGGGATTATAGATACAGTCAAAGGAGAATTTGGTATTACTTTGGAACAGGAGCCAGCTATCATCTATTAAATAACCACTATAAATTGGTGCCGAGAGAGGGACTTGAACCCTCATGACCTTGCGATCGATAGATTTTGAGTCTATTGCGTCTGCCAATTCCGCCATCTCGGCAATGTAGGTCTTAGTTTATTGTAACTTGTCTTTTTAAGCAAGGTGTAGTAAGCTACAGGCCTGTAATTATATTAAATAAACACGATCCATGTCTCAAGATAATCTCATAATCTTAAAAAATAAATCAACTGGTGAAATCTATCATTCTCGCAAGAACAAGAGAAAAGTAGATCGCAAGATTGAGTTAAAGAAATACAGCAAGAAGCTTAGAAAGCACGTTGTATTCAAGGAAGTAAAGAAATAGCAAATAAGAAAGAACTCGCATATTTTAGAGACCACTCCAGGGCAGCACGCCCCGCGTCTTAGTCTCTAAAATATGCGAGTTCTTTCTTATTTGCTATAATGCCATGGTCGATAGATATGGGCCTGTAGTTTCAATGGTAAAACGGAGGTCTCCAAAACCTTTGTTCTCGGTTCGAGTCCGAGCGGGCCCGCCAATTAGAGCTATTTTTGATATACTAGTTTAATGAAAAAAGGGGAAGATTATGTTGGAATTTCTGTTGTCTATTTATGCCATGATGGTGATGGTAAGTATTTACTTGCGAAGAGAAGTAATAATTGTCGTGACGAACATGGTGCTTGGGATTGTGGTGGGGGTGGTCTAGAGTTTGGTGATACCGTTGAGGATACTTTGAGAAAAGAGATCTCGGAGGAGTATTCTACGGAAGTAATTGATTTTGAATTTCTTGGATATCGGGATGTTCATCGAGAAAATAACGGAAAGAAAACTCATTGGGTGGCCTTAGATTTTAAGGTGGAGGTGAATCCTTCAAAGGTCAAAATTGGTGAACCACACAAGTTTGATGATATTGGCTGGTTTGATCTGGATTCATTTCCTGAGACTCTTCACTCTCAATTACCAAATTTTTTGAATCTATATAGATCTAAAATCTAATATGTGTTAATGTCTTTTCGGATCTCGGTATTTTGTCGAGTGACAACAACGAAACCCAAAACCTCTAAATCGAGGAAAGGAATCAGTTCTATGAAAAAGACAGAAAATCAGCCATTTGCTCACGCGATGGCTTTTTATCATAAAGACGGTCTTCCGGCCGCTTGGCTACAAGCAATTAAGTTTGCTGGAGTTGGTGGTCGAATCGCAACCATGCCAGACATTGTTGCTGCACGCATCGAAACAAAACCCGGAGATACTCCGTGGGAGACTTACTTCACAACTACTACAGCCGAATATTTCGGGAAAAGTAGGAAGGGTAAATTCATTCTTATCGTTGCCCATGGTGTTGGCCCCATGTCTACTCTAGATGGTATCCGCAAGGCATACAGCTGGGAGTATAAAGACAAGACACGTAGTCATCGTGGTGGACGAATCACAGAGCAGGAGTTCTACGATCTCGAAGATGGAAAATTTGGTGAGGTTAGTATTATCGACATCGTCGAATACTGTGCTCGCTACGAGTACCCATTCATTCAGCATTTACGTCTGTCGCAAGCCCTTACAGATCCGGTACTCAAAGCTCGCTTTGGTCCGGAGACGGAAAAGTATCTACTTACACATGCGGAGTATTCTCGCGCGTGGCATCGTGAACAAGCAGGACTTGATCCCGGCAACAGGTACAATATTCCGGATCATGTTCACCAGCCGTTCTTGGAGCGTCGTCGCGATCAACATCTCCAAGATAGGGCCGATAATTCTGACCCGTTTATTCTCGGTCTTGATGGAGCGGCTAACTGTTCATACGGATGTCCAAAATATGGTTTCCGGAAATTAGAAGATGGATATGCTCTTGCGCATCTTGTTTCTACCGGCAGTTTATGTCACTCCACTCATGGCGGAGGCGAAAGCCTGATTCTTGATACGAGTTGTCACGAATGGTGGAACGGAGTGCGACTTGTTGGTATTCAGGCCGGTGGAAGTATTCGTCAAGGATTGCATCGTGGTCCTGATGTTGAAAAACTCCTTCGTAAAAATTGGCAAGATCTTCTGGTTTGGACTAACTCCACCGAAGAGATTGGCTTCCGCGCTCTGGTGAAAATCGGAGAGCGGTGGTTCACTCAGTACCCAAAACAAGGAGATGGGATGGATACCTGGGAGCCTGAGTACGTGGTTACTTTCATGGAGGAGGTCGGTTTGCCTGTGCAGTTTAGAACGACCGTTGGTGGTTATCACGGCTTCTTTAAGTTCGGCATGAACGAGGTGCAAGCCATTGCTCCACCGACTGCGAATGCTTACTTCTTTGTTGGTGACCCAACAAATGAATGGCACGAGGGTAACCCGACTCACCAAGTCGCCATGGTTCAGTTCTATCGAATCACAGCAGATCCGACAAAAAGGATGATGCGTTCAGACCAGCTCTGTCATGATTTCGATACGCTGATGAGGCTTGTTCAAAAGGAAAGTCTTGTAGCGTAAATCGACATCAAACAATCAACTCACGCACTCATGGTTAACAGCCATGGGTGCGTTTTTTCTTGGCACTGGCACTAGCTCGTTCTTACCGATATAATGTTTTTATGGAACCACAACAAAAACTTCAAGCAGATATTGCACTTATTGGTCTGGCTGTCATGGGGCAGAATCTAATTTTAAATATGAATGATCACGGGTTTACTGTGGTCGCTTACAACCGCACCGCTTCCAAAGTAGATGATTTTTTAAATAATGAAGCGAAAGGTACAAAAATAATCGGGGCACATTCTGTCGAAGAAATGGTTTCAAAATTGAAACGCCCACGTCGAGTGATGATGCTAGTAAAAGCTGGTCAGGCTGTTGATGAATTTATCGAGCAACTCATTCCTCATCTTGAGCCTGGCGATATTATTATCGACGGAGGCAACTCTCTTTTTGAAGATACTAATCGTAGGGTGAAATATTGCGAGAGTAAGGGTTTGCTGTATGTTGGTACTGGCGTTTCTGGTGGCGAGGAGGGTGCACGCCGAGGGCCTAGTATTATGCCTGGCGGTTCTTCTGAAGCTTGGCCATACGTGAAAGAAATTTTTCAAGCTGTTTCGGCTAAAGTAGATGGAAATGTGCCATGTTGTGATTGGGTGGGTGAGGGTGGCGCGGGTCACTACGTCAAAATGATTCACAATGGTATTGAATATGGTGATATGCAATTGATTTGTGAGGCTTACAACATCATGAAAAATGGACTTGGTATGAGTGCTGATGAAATGCACGATGTGTTTGGAGAATGGAATACTGGCGAACTTGATTCATACTTAATTGAGATTACTCGCGATATCTTAGCTAAAAAAGATGATGACGGTCTGCCTTTAATAGATAAAATTCTTGATACCGCTGGGCAGAAGGGTACTGGTAAATGGACTGTGATTAACTCACAAGATCTCGGTATACCTATTACGCTAATGGCGGAGGCTGTTTATTCTCGATGCGTCTCTGCTTTAAAAGATGAGCGTGTTAAGGCTTCTAAGAAATTAAAAGGACCTCGACCTACACTTTCTACTATTGCTAATAACCCAGAAAAGAAAAAGCAATTTATAAATGATATTCGTGATGCCTTGTATGCTTCAAAAATTGTCAGCTATGCTCAGGGCTACATGCTAATGCGTGCGGCTGCTAAAGAATACGGTTGGAATTTAAACTATGGCGGTATTGCTTTGATGTGGCGTGGAGGCTGTATTATTAGGTCACGTTTTCTTGGAAAAATTAAAGATGCTTACGATAATAATCCTAAGTTGAGTAATCTTTTATTAGATGATTATTTTAGGGCAGAGATAAAGAGAAGTCAGAAGGGTTGGAGGAACATTGTTGCCACATCTGCCAAGAAGGGAATTCCTGTGCCAGCTTTTGCTACAGCGTTGTCGTTCTTTGATCAATACCGTTCCGCTGTCTTACCAGCTAATCTGCTACAGGCTCAGCGTGACTATTTTGGAGCTCATACCTACGAACGTACAGACAAGCCTCGTGGTGAATTTTTCCATACCAATTGGACAGGTCACGGAGGTTCTACTTCCTCATCAACTTACAACGTCTAAATAGTTTGGTCAGTAAATAATTCTGAACTTGGATTTTCTCGCCATATTCGGCAAGGGCTTTCAGCCAGAGTGCCGTTTTCTGATAATAGTTTTTGTAATGCTGGTTTTTTCTCGTCTCCGATGGCAAAAATTACCGCATGATCTATTTTTCTTAAAAAGGGAAGCGTGGTGGTAATACGCACTCGATACGGATTTTTATTTTGGGCATCGTAAGCGACGACCCAATGTTCAGTGTCATTAAAAGTTTTTTCAAAAAGTTCTGGGTCTTCTGGAAATGGCATTATGCCGGAGGTGTGTGCGTCTGGTCCGATACCAACGCTAGCAATAATTTCCCCTGAAAACTTTCTTAGGGCATCCTCAAAGCGTTTTGCTAATTCTTCAGCTGATTCATCTTGCTTGGGTTTGGTGTCTATAAAATTAGCGCCGTTTGCTAGGGCTTTTTTAAAAAATTGGGTTTTCTCAAGTTGGGCTAGGTTATTTATTTCTGGATCTGTTGAATATCTTTCATCTAGAACACCGATGGTGCTTTGTGGCCCGAAATTATTTGTGTCTATGTGATCAAGTATTTTTAAAGACGAGCCACCAGAAGATAAAAACAAAAATTCTTTTCCTTGCTGTTCAGCAAACAATTTATTGAGAGCCATAGCAGCAGATGTTGCTGTTTGATCTTTTGGTAATGTATTAATTTTCATCAGATCATTTTAACATGACGTTTGCATTCAGACTTGGTCACGGGTTCTTTTTGTTCAGCCACAAAAAGCCCTGCGACCCCGCCTCGCTCGTTGCTTGTCGTCAAAGTCGACGACTTAGCAACTTCGCTCCGGCTTTCAAGTCCTCTCCTGCATATAAAAATACCTCGCAAAAGCGAGGTATTTTTCATGTGCGCGGGAGAGGACTTGAACCTCCATGCCTTACGGCACCAGTTCCTAAGACTGGCGTGGCTACCAATTACACCACCCGCGCATATATTTTCAACACCAACATACACTATCTACATTACCGAGTCCACCCAGCAGGGATCGAACCTGCGACCTTATCCTTAAGAGGGATCTGCTCTACCAGCTGAGCTATGGGTGGAAGACCTGTTTGATAACAGGTAGAAGCTATAATAACAGATTTAATGAAAAATTCTAGCTGTGCCCGAGGTGGGAATCGAACCCACATCCCTTGCGAGACACGATTTTAAGTCGTGCGTGTATACCAGTTCCACCACTCGGGCTTTTTGTTTTTTTAAATTATCAATCTTCTTCAACTGCTTGAAGGAGGCGTAGGGCGGAATCGAACCGCCGTATAAAGATTTTGCAGATCTTTGCCTTACCACTTGGCCACTACGCCGATTC
>CAJBRS010000009.1 GCA_903958115.1 uncultured bacterium
CACCATTGTGAGCGCCATCGAGAATAATCCTCGGCGTCAAAGAAATAGTCTCAAACCTGCAAGGCAAGACGACCATTTCTTTTGCTTCCTCAAAACAACTTTTACATAAACCTAAATCTTCTACAATAGCTTCGACTAATTTTTTGTTGGTATCCCACGCATTACCAGAAGCCTTTATTTTATTCATCACTACTTTATTTTTTCTACATTCTTTTTCTATAACCTTAAGAACATGAGGTCTTTGTTCAGCTGTCCAAAAACGACACCCTGACTTAATGATCCCCGATTTTTCATAAGCTATTTTCGTAAGAGTGGGTCCAATCACCTCCGTGTGGTCGTAATCGACGTTAGTTATGACAGCCACCTCAGGCTTCTTGACGACATTAGTGTAATCAAAACGACCACCACAGCCCACCTCGAGCACTACCCAATCACAATTCTGTCTTTTGAAATAAACCAGAGCAACAGCAAACAATATTTCGAAGTAGGAAGGCCTCCCAAATGGACTTTTTAAGTAAGCCTCATCTATAAATGGTTCAAGATATTGGACAATATCAGCGAAATCATTAGGTGAAATATAGAGACTATCCACCTGTATCTTTTCAATAGTGGTTGTAACAAATGGCGAAGTGACTAAGCCGACCTTTTTACCAGACAGAACTAATGCTCTGTGTATCAAGTTTGAAACTGTCCCCTTCCCAGCCGTGCCGGTGATGTGCACATATTTAAATCCTTTTTCTGGATTACCAATCATATCCAAAAAATACTGAAAACGTTTCAGATATATTTCCGGACTATTTCTATCTTTCATATATTCAGCCTCAACAGGTAGATTATATAGACCTTCCAAAAAGCGGACGGCTCTATCATATTTTTCAAATTTAGACATGGGAGTAAATTAATTCCTAATAAGGGCCTAGAGAATAGGCTTGGAATTAATTACCCGTTGAAACCAGACCAAGTAGCAATGTGAGAATTTAAAAGCATGTTAGTTAATCTTTACGAACAAATAGAGGCGCCTCGGGCATTCTATTTTCTTTAATACAATCTGTGATTTTGGCTGAAGTCTCTGGTAAAACTGGTAGTAAAGCTGCGGCAATCAGATCAAGATAAGCAACAAGTGCGCGAATTTCCTCCCCTCCTTTTTCCTTGTCGGTCTTGATGGTTTTGAAAGGTTCTGTAGTCTGTATCAACTTATCAACAAAAGAAATCACTTCCCAAACAGCATCTGCAACATCTTTGATATTAAAATTCTCGAATCCAACTGTTTGTTTTTGATGAAGATTCTTGGCGATATCTGTCTCAGCAATTTTCGCAGAGGCTGCACCATCAAGTGTAATACCATTAGAAGTAGCCATCCTCATAATACGACTGGTCAAATTACCAACACCATTAGCAAGATTGGCATTATAAACTTCTTTAAATTTATCCATTGTAAAATCGCTATCTTCAAAAGGACTAACTTCCCTGGCCAAATAATATCTAAGAGCATCCACACCATATTCTTCCACCACCTTGTATGGGTCGATAACATTTCCCAGACTCTTACTCATTTTTTGACCACCGCTTTGAATAAAGCCATGAATTACAATCTGTTTAGAGGCTGGTAGGCCCGCAGACATAAGCATTGCCTGCCACATTGCGGCCTGCTGACGTACCTGATCTTTGCCAGCAAGTTGTGTAACTGGCCACCATTTTTCAAATGTTGCCATATCATTCGGCCAGCCAATAGTAGAAACATAATTGATGAGAGCGTCAAACCAGACATACATCACATGATCCTCATCATCAGGAACGGAAATACCCCAAGGCATTTTTGTCTTTAAGCGAGAAATACTAAAATCTTCCAACCCTTTTTCTTTAATTAGGACCTTGATTTCATTAAGGCGATAAGCAGGTATAACAAAATCTGGATTTGCCTCATACAAAGCTAAAAGTTTTTCTCCGTATTTAGAAAAAGCGAAGAAATAATTTTCCTCATCACGAATTTCAATATCTAAATTAGGATGGATAGGACACTTACCATCTACCAACTCTGAGTCCGTCTTCTCAAGCTCACAGCCAATACAATATTTAACTTGATAATTTTTCTTGTAAATATCACCATTGGCCTTGCAACGACGCCAAAATTCTTGTGCGGCGGCTTTATGCTTAGCATCAGTGGTACGGATAAAAGTGATCTCTGGAAAAAGATTCAAAACTTCTTTAAGTTTCTTAAATTTTTCAGCATACTCGTCAGTATAAGCCTGAGTATCCTTACCTGCTTCAAGGGCTTTGGTATAGACCTTCACTCCGTGTTCATCCGTACCTGTATTGAAAAACACTTCGTCCCCTATCAACCTTCTGTGGCGAACGATAATATCAGCTTGGACAATTTCCAAAGCAAAGCCAATGTGAGGATCAGCGTTAACGTACGGCAAGGTTGTCGTGATGTAGAAAGGCTTATTCATGAGATTTTTAATGTCGGCTTCGAGCCTCTATTTTTCTTTTATTAACGTCCTCAATAAATTCCATCAACGCAACAGAAAGCGGAACGGAAAGAATGATTCCCAAGAAACCAGCTAATTTAGCTCCAATAATAAGGGAAATAATAACCAAAAGTGGAGGTATACCGACAATCTTTTTTACCACAAGAGGATAAATGACATTAGCTTCAAACTGCTGAACTATTAGATAAAGACCAGCAACCAAAAGACCAAGTGTCCATCCACCATTTAATGCACCCAATAAAAATGCCGGTATCGCAGCGATTGTCATACCGAATACTGGAATTATCTCGCAAATAAAAGCCAGAACACCCAACAATAAAGCATGAGGTACGCGCAAAACGAGCAAACCAAAATAAATCAGAACTCCGACGATAAGCATCAGCAAGAGTTGACCCTGCATCCAACGGCCTATTTTGGCCTGTGTCCTTTTCCAAAGTCCAATAAAATATTCTTCCTGTTTTAGCGGAACAATAATCTCTAAAAATTCGGCCACCCCATCCTCTTTAACTAGAAGATAGAAGGAAATAACTAAAATAATACTAAAGCTGAAGACTCCACCGAGAAAATTACTAGCGGTAGCAAAGAACCCCCCAGATATACTTGCAAGAGACGCGCTAACTTGGGAGACAAGAGAATTTACCTGAATAGTTTGAGGAATGTGTAACACTGGAGCTGCCGAACCAAGCGGAGCCCAAAGCTCTGTCACTTGAATATACTGAGGAAAATTATTAAGAAATCCTTGAGTTTCGTTTAAAACTGGTGGTATTAAAAAATAAAAGACACCAGCAACAGCAGACAAAAGTAAAAGATAGATTATGAGAGCGGAAATTGGTCTAGGAATTTTGTGTCGAACAAACCACCTAGTCCCAGGCTCAAGAACAGCAGCAATCATCACCGCTGTCAGCACAACCAACACGACATCCCTAACGAGATATAACCCAACAAGAAGAAGGAAAAACAAAATACCCCTAACGATTGTCCCGCTTGAAATATTGATAGTTACATTTTTATCTTCCATGCCTATAGGATAACACTATATTGAAAGATGGGAAAGAAACTTTTTATCATCCTTGAAAGGACCAATAAGACTCAAATTAAGGCCTTTTTCTTTAAAAATGTCCTCTGCCACCGCCTTAATCTGTTCCCTCGTCACAGCCTCAATCTTTTTAATATGTCCAGCCGGGACCAAGACGGATTCTCTTAAAACCTCCTGAAAACCATAATAATTAGCGTAATCATCTGAGCCCTCAAGATCCAAAGAAAGATTACCGATCATGAAATCTTTAGCTTTTCTAATCTCTTTCTCCCCCACTCCTTCTGATTTGATCTTCTTAAGCTCATTCATAATAGCCTCGATAGCTTCTTCTGTACGTTGATTACCTACCCCAGCCGAAACAGCAAAATATCCAGTATCGCTAGCAACACCAGAAGAAGTATGGATGTAATAACAAATACCGAGTTCCTCACGCATTTTTATAAAAAGCCTTGAACTCATACCCTTCCCTAAAATAGTACTCATTACCCCTAGAGCCCAATGACGCTCATCGTGAACATCGAAAGACCTAAAACCCAGAACAAGATGTGTTTGATCCGTTGCCTTAAACTGAATTGCAGTTTTAGGCTTATCCTGCTTATCAATAGTTTTCTTTTTACTCTTTTTGGGGCCATTTGGAACTTTAGAAAATGCAGTCTTAACTTCCCGAACAGCCTCTTTTTCCTCAACATTACCCGCAACAACAATGATCGTACTCTTGGCTACATAATGATTTTTTCTATACTTAACTAAGTCCTGCTGACTAATCTTTTTAATGTTTTCCTTATTACCAATAACTGGCCAACCAGCGGGCTGATCACCATATAGAAGTTCTTCAAAATTTTCCCAGACTTTTCGTTGAGGTAGATCTTCGTACATATTGATCTCTTCTATCACTACGCCCTTTTCTTTTTCTAAATCAATTTTGGGAAAGGTAGAATTTAAATAAATATCTGAAACTATGTCAGTGATTTTAGTGAAATATTTTTTGTCAGCTTTGGCATAATAACCAGTGTATTCTTTATCAGTGAAAGCATTACTCTGAGCCCCAATACCATCCAATTCTGAGGAAATGGCAAAAGCTGATGGCCTTTTTACAGTCCCTTTAAAACACATGTGTTCTAAAAAATGAGAAAGGCCGTTAATTTCTTTGGTCTCGTATTTAGAACCAGCCTCTACTAATACCATGATTGTCACGGCTCTAGTGTCCCTCATCGGGATAGTAATAATGCGAAGCCCATTTGATAAAGTTGTTTTTTTGAATTTCATAAGATAAGGAGAGTATATAGCATAAAGTATGAAGTATGAAGTATGGGGGGGTATAGGAGCAAAATAAAAAAGAGCGACGCCCAAAAAGGGTGTCGCTCTTAAAAGGTATCAACTGATGCTAGCACTGAACGTTTCTGATATCAGCGATCAGGCTCGGCAGACTATTGGCGAACTCGATGAAACAAAAGGAAATGCCCTCAAGAACAAAAAGTCCGTTTGAGTCCATAACGATAGAATCACTATAGTCACCATCTTCGTTTTCAAAAACCTTGATACGAAAAGATCTGCGCTGATCGGGGTTCAACCGTCGAGAAAAAACCGTCGGCAACAAGTTGACAGAATTCACAGTGTTACGGTCCTCAAGATCGATTGTAAATTGCAACGAGAGTAGCTCCGGGCAACGCCTGTTAATGAGAGACCCTGTTTGTTCAACAGCCCAAAGATATGCTGAAATATTTTTCTCAAAAGCTTTTTCAGCTCTCTTACTCACCCTCGTGTCTGGGAAAAGAGCAAAAGTCACCTGCCACAGCACAGAGCCAGTCTCTGACTTGGGAATATTCATAAAAAGAGCCCCCTTTCTTTTGTTTTTTCTAGATTCTTTTATATCAAAGCATCTCGTAGATACGAAGTCAATTCTTTTAGAGAAAGTCTCTTTTGTTCTCCTGTATCACGATCACGGACAGTAACCGTGTCTAATAGCTCTGGTTTTTCGCCCAATGTATCAAAATCAATCGTTACGCAAAAAGGCGTGCCGATCTCATCTTGTCGACGATATCGTTTCCCAATATTTCCATTATCATCAAAGACTACCCTGCCTAATTCTTTTTTAAGATTGGTGTAGACTTCGCGAGCCTTCCCTACCAATTCTGGTTTGTTTTTCAAAAGTGGAAATACAGCCACTAGCACAGGGGCCACTTTTGGAGAAAGTTTAAGGTAGGCTCTTGTCTCACCGCCTAATTCATCTTCTGTATAAGCACTGGAAAGTACAGCTAACATCGTTCTGCCAACCCCAAAAGATGGTTCAATGCAGTGGGGCAAGAAGCGTGTCTTACTTTCCTCGTCAAAATATGACAAATCAACAGTGGAGCCAGTAGTATGACTCTTTAAATCAAAATCTGTACGGTAAGCCAAGCCATATAATTCACTCTTTCCAAAAGGAAAATCGAATTCAAAATCTATAGTTCTCTTTGAATAATGAGCTCGATCACCATCGGCAACCTCAAGCTCGTGGACCATTTCCTGTGGTAATCCAACATCCTTTGTATAGTTCCACATCTCTTTACGGAACTCTTCAAATGATCCATCCCAGTTTTCAGGCTTCACAAAATATTCGATCTCCATTTGTTCTAATTCGCGAACACGAAAAATAAAATCTCGAGGAGCAATTTCGTTTCTAAATGCCTTTCCTATCTGGGCCATACCAAAGGGTAATTTAGGATGAAAAGAATCCAGCACATTTTTGAAATTCACAAACATACCCTGTGCTGTTTCTGGGCGTAAATATGAAATGGAAGAATCGTCTTCAAGGGCTCCCACGTTGGTCTTCAACATCATATTAAACATGCGAGGTGCACCGAGTATAGTTTTGTCAGTTGGGCAATGTTTAACACCATCAACATCCTCAATATGATCTGCTCGAAAACGCATGTGACATTTAGGACACTCTACGAGAGGGTCTGCGAAACCAGCCACATGTCCGCTAGCCTTCCAAACATTTTGATTCATCAAAATAGCAGCGTCCATTCCATACATATCTTCCCTATCAAGCACGAAGCGCTTCCACCAAAGATTTTGAATATTATTCTTAAGAGCAACACCAAGAGGCCCGTAGTCCCAAGTACCAGCTAGGCCACCATAAATCTCGGAACCTTGATAAATAAAACCTCGTCGTTTACAGAGTGAAATGATTTTTTCCATAATATTCACAAGCTTACTGTACTACACGAGCATTTTCAAGTGCGTTCCCCGTATCGTTGGACAACATAGTTGAAACGTTTTGTGACTCAGTCTGCACTTCTTTACCTGTGAATGTGTCTCCCCCAAACAAGCTTATGTCCTGAACAAGATCTGGCGCCTTGGTAATCTGACTAGCACTTGGAGTGATCGAGACCAAAAATGAGACCTTCGTAGGATCACTTCCATATCCAGTACCTGCAGGCAAAGAACCTATATCCCAACGAATTTGACGAGTAACAGGATTATAAGTCAATGCAGACGAAGCTGGAGAAATCTGTCTAAGCCAATCAACATAACCAGGTAGACTTGCTGTGACATAAGCATTCTTAATATCGTTTAAACTGTTTGAAGCTTTTAATGTAATCGTATAAGAGGTAGGTGAACCAATCTTTGGAGGCACTGGACCAACATTAGAGAAAGGTCCTTGACCATGAGCTGTCTCCGTATCAAGACTTAAATTAGCAGAGAGTTTGATAGTTCTGGATAAAGTTCCTGTGATATCTTCTGGAACATTGTTTTCATTAAATCGGCGACCTTTGACACTGATAGCAACATTGATCGTTGGGTTCTTAACGGACGCCCCTAATTGTCCAGACAAATCATTGGAAGCAAACTGGAAACTTACCTTGCCAGACTGTCCCGGATCTACACTGACCAGAGTGTCATTTTGAGCACTGTTCCATTCGATTGTATTAGTATTTGAATTATAGAATCCAGAGTTATCGGCAGAAATTGAAAACTTATTAAGGTAGGGGCTCGTGATAACCGCATCAATAACAATATTTTTTAATGAGTCGGTTAAATTATTAGACCATTTTATTTCTCCGTTGATTGTCTTGTGTTGTAGTCCTGTATATGGATCATCTGTAGAACTATTAAGAGCAAGGGTTGTTGCCAAAAATGGCCTACGGATAACAACTGCTTGAGTTGTCTCAATAAAGGCTGTACCAATGGTTAGAGAATTGCTAGCGCTCTCTGTGCCAGTATAAAATCTGAAAACTTTTTGCTCATTATCCTGGCCAGTAATCCTACCAGTTATCTTAAACTCTCGAGAACCATTTGGTTCTAGATCGCCAATATTCCAAACATTATTAACAGAGGAAGGGGTCGGGGTAGCGCTTTCAAATTGAAAACCAGGAGGAAAATCCATCTTCAAAAGAAGACTCTTTATTATATTTGTAGAGTTAGAATTAAGGTGAGCGTCTATAACAAGCTCTTGTCCAGAATTTATTTCTTTTAGAGAATCTATAGATAGACTAACTGGTGAAGAGCTAATAACAAGCTGATATGTTTTATCCGCATGGTAAACAGCATTTGAACCGGCAAGACGATACTCAACGCTAATTTTTATATCCTCATTATCGCCTTGTTGTCCGTAAAGTACGGCACCAATAGTTTTTCGGACAGTCTGACCAGCAGTGATTGACCCAAGAGAAATTCTGTCACGTGGCATGTCTTGATTGTTGCCATCCGCAGTCTTTGTTCCCTGAGGATATTCAATAACCAAATCTACTAATTGCAAATCTACGGCATTACCATTAGCTACGTTAATATCAAGAGAAATTGGTTCACCTGCAGCTGCTGATGTTTGACCAAGTACGGTGACATTTATATTATTTGAAGAAATAACATTACCCCCCTGAAAAGATATATACCCAGCAATAATAATGGCAATAACAAAAAAAATGACAGCCCCAATAAGTATATTCTTAAAGATGCTGCCCGACGGAACCGAAACCTCTTCCTGACTTCCCTCTCCAGAGTCCCAATCATTTTTTACTCCATACTCTTTAGGGTGGAGATTAATGTATTTTCGTAACCTTGGAGGGCCTTTTCTTGAGTACAAGGATTTGCGCAAGTGCTCAATACGGTCGTGATTTTTGTTATTATCTAAATCTTCCATTTGAAGAAATTATATCATAACTGGCTTGCCTGTAGAGCTTGATTGATTTGGGCAATCATAAGGGTGCGTGATTCTTTTGCTTTTTCCAGCATCTCTAATGACCAATCATTATTTTCTAGATAATTAGCCAACTCCCCCACAGCTTGGATATAACCTAGGGTATGGAGAATTCTAATCATCAAAACGCATTCGAAATGATCTGGAGAAA
>CAJBRS010000010.1 GCA_903958115.1 uncultured bacterium
GCAAGTCTGATTACGGTTGGTACGGAAATTAAGTTTCCGAAAAAATTCCACTGGCAGTACCACGTGGGGGAAGAAGATCTTTTTGACAAGAATAGGATCAATGAGCAATCTTGGGGAGTTTTCATTATGTATAAAGCCGCCTAGCAACAAGTGCTAGGCGGCGTTTTTTTGAGTTTCGATTTACGATCAGCGATTGTAGGGGAAACCGAGGATGAATCGGTCACTTTCCTTATAGCTTCCGGGATATATACCTCGGAGCGATTGGTATGTTGTAAATGGTGACTTATTTCCCCGTCCCCATTGGCCGATCATCTCTTTGTCGAGAATAATTGCCCCCATTCCTTGGGAGGAGTTTTTGCTGGTGAAGCTTGGCCACTGTTTCTTCCAGGTATCGTGTTCAGATTCCGGGTGAAATCCAATCCACATATCTGGAGAACTTGAGAAGGTGTTGCTGAAGTGGTGTCTCTCGCAGGCTGGGTAATCAAACTTCCACACAGCGATTGACTCTTGTTCTTCTCGTGTAAACTTGGCTTCACGGAATATTTCATCTTGCTCTTTACCGGCAATGAATACTCCAACAGCATTGGCAAAATACCACAAGCTCGTCCTGTCTGGATCAACCCAGATGAAAAAGCGATCATTCTTGTAAGCTTCCAGTCGATTGGAAACATCCTTGATGCGTGGGTAAACGACATAAGTAGGAGACTGGCAATGACTGATGCGCTCTTTCTGAAATATTTTTTGCAATTCAGGAAAAGTTTCAAGAAGCTTTCCAGTGAGTGCACCACAAGGTTCTCGATTAGGGTCAGGACACCCATTTTGGACCCAGTATTGCCCATCCTCACGATTAGATGTATACATCCATCGGGTTAGGAGAAAGACTTTTTCTGGGTCAAAGATTAGTAGTACTCCATGTTCCGTTTCCTCCAGTGGGACTGTTTCTCCGACGATAACATGCTCACTGTCGAGTGCCTTTGTTAGCTGTTCTTCAGCCACGAGATGACCATCTCGTCTTAAACATGCCAGCATGTTTAACATTATCCTCCTGTCTGCTACAGCGGCTTCAAATGCCGCTAGGGCGGCCGTCGGGTTTGGTTGTTTCAGGAATTCACCCATTGAAAGATTACTGAATTCACCCCTACACCGGCCAAAGGCTTGATGGCCAGCTAATTTTCTGTGGAGCAGAGCAATCTGTTCTTCTGGAGTCAATGCTGCTGTTGACGCTGTTTTTTTCTCTTCCGTACCAATGTTTTCTTCAGGCATAATAGTTCCTCTGAAAAAATAACCCCTGGGGGTTATCAGTAGTATCAGTCTCCTGGGACACTGACAAGAATTTTAAAGAACTTTCCGATGATCGGAAGTCCAATTCCGTAAAAACACTATAAGTTTTGGCAATCAATGTCAAACCGAGGCCTGCTACTGGTTTTGTGCGAGTAATCTTAGAATTTAAATGTTAAAGGACTTCCGAGACCAGTCACAAAATCATAATGTGATCGTGCGTCACAATAATATGCACAGGTGCCATTTGAACCACTTTTAATATCTCGGAAATAGTTATTGTTGTTTGCGCTAGCCTTATCTCCATAAAGGTTACTAAGCGTGGCTGATAGTCCAAGAGAATGAATAGCTGCCCACTGGGGTGCCCCTGCAGATGTTCCTCCAAGTACATACCAGTTTTTCTTACCCGTTCCGGTGTTGTGGTAAACGGAAAATCCATATCGAGGATCGGCATTATATGAGACATCCGGCACAGCTCTCATTCCTCGGCTTTTTAAGACATCATAATTTTTTTGATAGTCCGGCTGAGTTTCAAATGAACTAATTCCTCCACCACTCCCACTCCAGGCCTGTTCAGATAAAACTGATCCTGTTGATGCGGATAAGTGGAGTGTTGTTCCGCCAACAGCTACAACGTTTTTCGAAACTGATGGCCAACTTACACCAGCGCCACTATCTCCCGAAGAAGCAAAAAATACTGCTCCATATTGGCTGATGAAATAATTATCTAATTCGGTTTCCCCTTGAAATTCTCGACCTCCCCAGCTTATTGATATAGCCACCACGTCTTTCCTTGCACGAGCATAATCAATCGCTTTTAATAAATTTGAGCCGCTAGC
>CAJBRS010000011.1 GCA_903958115.1 uncultured bacterium
CTGGGAGTCTTTTACTATAGCGTCAGAGTTAAGCAACCAAACCCACTGCCCCGTGCCTTTTTTTATCCCCGCGTTCACGGCCCGAGTAAACCCAACATTGTTTACGTTATTATCTTCAATGATAAGGTTATAATCCGTGCAGTATTCTTTAACAGAAGCTATACACTTTTTTATTTCAACTTCGTCTTTATAAGAAATTATAATTATATCAGTGGTCATTATCAGTGCCCTTTGCAAATTTTACCATTGCACTGTCAATTCGCCTTAGTTCTTCCGTATCAATCGGATCGCCTACGATGCCCTTTGCAAAATTCTCCATTGAGCTATCAATCATTTGCAGAGTTCTTTTTGAAATTTGCTCTCTATCAGCAATGGATCTTAAAGCTCTTTTTTGCAAAACCCGTAGACGTTTTCCGCTTATGCCAAGCTCCCGTTTGATCTCTTTTTTATCTCGACGGCTTAACTTATCTGTTACTTTTTTCATGGCTCTTTTCTCTCCAATGATCACATCGTCCAGAGGGTTCTACCAAAAGATGTCCAATATTATTAAAAAAGCAAACATCGACATACTCCCCATCGATTTGGCCATCTATTTTATTATGCAAGCCACATTCCTTACAGGTTTCAACTTTTTCAATATAATCCATCTCTTTTTTTAATTCGACTGCCAGCTCTTTAGAAATGGGCTTATACTTCATTTGGCAACTCCTTAAGCCCTAGAGCAATCTCAAGGCCCAGTTTCACGTTCTTCCATTTAACAACGTCTAATCCAGATTGAATAAGATTTTCAACCTTTTTGAGATATCCTTTAATTACCGTTGCTGGAATTTCGGAGGTGTGTCCATCGGTGGCTTTTTGAACGTCTTTTAGCCGAACCTTACCCGTTTTTTTTAATACCTCATTCCTTTTTTCTTTCGGGGCTTTTGACAATTTAATTGCAGCAGTCGGGGAAATTCTTTTTTCTTCTACAGCTTCTCGAATATTCGTAGGGGCACTATGTAAGTCCAGGAGATGATTCACATAAGTCTGGGTTCTTCCAATGCTATCAGCTATTGCTTTAATTTTCATATTATGAACCGTTAATAGACGAAAAGCAACTTTAGCTTGCTCTAGTTCCGTTAGGGCCTTTGAATTTGCCCCTGTTGAAAACATCCGAATAATTCGAGAAGTTTCATTAGAGCCTTTCTCTTCAAGGCAACACTTAATGTCAAAAATACGCTTTTCTGCCATTTTTTCATCGTTAATCATGTTAATGGCCCGAAACCGGCGCTCACCATCAACAATTAATACTGATTTCTCATTTTCGGCCAATCTAACCGTTAAAGCATGGGTAAGACCATTTGTCGCAATATCTTTTGCAAGAGTAGGAATATCTCCAAAATCTGTCCTGACGTTAAAATCCGGATCAACTTTAATGCTTTCGATAGGAATGTGGTAGAAGAAGCTCTTGCTGAAGAAGAGGTCTTTAAGACTCATGGTTAGCTCGCCTTTCCTTAAGTGTTTAAACCCAATTAGGTGTAGTTTAAAAACCAAGACTACAATAAGTAGTGGTGGTTTTTAAGTGATTATAATATTATACAATCTCGCCACCTAAATTACAGCCTCTGTGATATAAGCTCCTGGTTCTTTTCGATCCAGACCTATGATCGGATTTTTATGGTAGATGCATTTTTCGTTCTTACAAAACACACCGATGCTATCAATATCGTCTTTTTTGCACTCTTCGATTTCAACTTCCGACCGACATTTGGGGCACTTGATTTTGACCATTTCTTCTCCCTTTTGCAGAGAACCCATAACGTAGCAGAGCTTTAGCGAGCTTATTCTTGTAATGACTCACGGACATTTGAGAGACCCCATAAATTTCCGCGATTTCTTTGTTTGTATAACCTTTATAGAGATAGTTAAATATATCGAATAAAGTGCAGTCTGCCTTCTTTGATAATTTTTTCTTTCCCTTACATTGTTTGGGGCAAAGATATTGCTGAGCAAAATCTTGTAACTCCATCCTTAGCCCGTCTATCCGATCGGCCTCGGCATTGGCCGTAAGAATTTCTTCATAATCAAATGCAACCGGATTACCCAATAAGATTTGATCCATATCATCATTTTCAATATCCTCTGGAATAAAAGCAGGGGACCGAAAAATTTTTTCTTCTGAGGATTTAAGTATTCCTATAACATGATTGCGAATAATTGGGTAGAGATAAGAAGACATTTTGTTGGTTCCGGGGCCCTGACCGAGTCGTCCTTGCCGATAAAAATGTCGATTATACCCTTGAAGTATCGGGAAATCACAAATTTTTTGATACATATCCTCAATAACGTCTTCATACGGACCGGGATGATTTAAAGATTGGCAGATTGAGGTGACGAGGGCGCGAAATTCAGAATCGTTGTGGCGTACAAAAACAGCAATACAATTCGTAGAGACCATTGTTCGGCTCCTTCTTTATTTTGTGACCAAGTTGTTTTGTGTTTTGAACTATTTTTTTGTGCGTAAAGTTCAATATCAACGATTTTTGTAACTCTATTATTTCGAGTCA
>CAJBRS010000012.1 GCA_903958115.1 uncultured bacterium
GTCTCTAATGTGTGAGTTATCTTTCTTATTCGTATCTGAGAGCCTCCATTGGACTCTTACGACCAGCCTTTCTAGCTGGATAAATTCCAAACAATAATCCTGTAATAGTAGAGACCGCAACAGCGATCAGGATGGCTGACATTGGTAAGGCAAAAGTCCATTCTGTACTAGTAAACAAAGTAACGCCGAAATATATAGCTGTCACTACGATAGCTCCGACAATAATACCTATCAATCCTCCCAAAAAAGTCAGCAAGACTGATTCAACAAGAAACTGTTGGAGGATATCATTATCTGTTGCTCCAACAGCCTTACGTAAACCAATTTCTTTGGTACGCTCCGTCACAGAAACAAGCATGATATTCATAATACCAACACCTCCCACCACCAACGAAATACAAGCGATTGCCGTCAAAAACAAAGTCAGTACAGAAGTGATACTTCCCAAGATAGCGAGGGCATCAGCCTGAGTACGAATAGTGAAATCGTCTTTGTTTGGATCGGTCACTCCGTGATTTTGTCGAAGCACAGACTTAATACGATTCTGAACAAAATCGATGTTGTAATCATTGTTACCTTCTATCACGAGCATGTTGTAATAATTAATACCAAGCATCTCACCTTGAGCAACAGTAATCGGAATTATTACGATATTACCTTGATCAACACCTCCAGGACCAATTCCCCCTTTAGACAATATTCCCGATACTCTAAACGAAACATTTCCTAAGCGAAGATACTTACCAACAGGATCTAGTCGGCCGAAAAGTGTCGTGGCTAAATCAGGACCGATGACAGCCACATGATTAAAAGCATTTACATCATCCGAAGTCAGCGCATATCCCTCTTTCAAGGTAAGAGCCCTTATTGGAAAAAGATCTGCAGTAGTGCCTTGATAACCAACGTTAACACTGTTATCACCATAAAAAGCCTGAGCCTGACCGCTTACCACTGGTGCTGCTGCAGTAATTGAAGTCTCCCTCTTTAAGGCATCCAGATCAGCTTTTACTAAAGTTTTTATAACAATACCCTGTGCAGAAGCTGGCGCAGAAAATTTGGAACCAGAACTACCACCAGGAATAACGAAAATTAAGTTGGATCCAATGCTCTGCACCTGATTGATAATATAATCTTGAGCAGATTGACCGATAGACATCAAAATGATTACCGAGGAAATACCGATCACGATTCCAAGCATGGTCAAAACAGCTCTCATGCGTCCGTGTTTTAATCCTCCCAACGCTGTTGCGAATGAATCTCTGATTCTCATAATTATTATTTGAAAAATTCTTGAAAGCGACGCCTATTTTTAACCGGCTCATCACTTTCGATCATACCGTCTTTCAAGGTAAGTATTCTGTTAGCAAATTGTGCGGTCGTAGTCTCGTGAGTCACCAAAATAATAGTATGACCCTTTTCATTTAGCTCATCGAGAATTTGCATGATCTGAGCGCCTGATTTGGAATCGAGATTACCAGTCGGCTCATCAGCAAACAGAACATTTGGGTTGTTCACCAAAGCACGAGCAATAGCAACACGTTGTTTTTGTCCGCCAGAAAGTTTGGCGGCGGCCATGTAGAGTTTTTCAGTAAGACCAACAGACTCAACAGCTTTCTCTACTTTCTCTCGACGCATGCCTGGGTCTAACTCCGAATACAAAAGTGGCAACTCCACATTTTCATAAACAGTCGAACGCCCCAACAAATTAAAAGACTGAAAGACAAAACCCAATTCCTCATTTCTAACATGAGCTAACTCTTTATCAGATAAATCATTAATTCCCTTGCCCTTAAAAGTATAATGACCTCCAGTAGGACGATCCAAGAAACTCATAATATGCATGAGTGTTGATTTACCAGAACCAGATGGCCCAATAATAGAAACAAACTCCCCTTTATCTATTTTACAACTGACACCACGAAGAGCTTGGGTAATAGTCCCATCATCGTCATAATCTTTCTGAAGATTCTTGACCTCTATTAAACTCATATCAGTTTTTGCCAAATTATTTTAGACCAACATTAATGACCTGCTCTCCCTCAGTAACACCAGTGAGAATTTCGGCCTTGCCGGCAGCGTCTTGGATACCGGTAGTGACCGGAACTTGAACCACTTTTCCGTTTTGAAGTACCTCCACAAAAGTACCTTGATCAGTCTGTAAAATAGCATACTGAGGCAAGACCAAAACGTTATCAGCTTCTTTTGATTTAATAGTTAGATTAGTTGTTAGACCACTCTTTAGTCTAGTATCAGCCTTGTCAAAAGAAACTTTAATCTTGAAATCGACAACTCCGCCGGTAATTGTTTGAGCGGGATCAATATAAAACAAGTTGCCGGTGAAAGTTTCTCCAGGAAAAGCGTCTAAGGTCATATCAACTTTATTACCAACAGCAATCTTGCCAATATCAGCCTCTGGCACTAATGCATCCACTTCTAGATTATTAACAGAGATAACGGTGGCTATTACTTGTCCTGGACTTGCTACCTGGCCAGCCTTAGCGTTCTGCACAGTGACTACACCAGCAATCGGAGAAATCAAAGAAGCTTTCGAGAGTTTAACTCCAATACTATCCAGATTAGCCTGAGCCTGTTCCACCTGGGCTTTCTCTGCAGCGATATCCTGAGCTGATGAACCGGCTTGTTTAAGAGCTAGAGCTGCTTGTGCTTGGTCTACCACAGCCTTCTCCGAAGCGATACCTTGCGTAGTAGTATTTATTGAGGAAATAGCGGCGTTGACTTCATTTAGACCAACAGAGACGCTCGACTTATAGGCCGTAAGAGCTGTGACTGAAGAAGCGCTAGTGCCAGGGTCAGTAACTATAGCAAAAACTTTTCGCATTAAATCCTGAACAACGGCCAGATGACCACCGGCCTGAACTAAAAGATTATCCAGAGAAGCCTGATCTACTGAGACAGGAATATTGCTAATTTCTGTCTGCCAATTTGTAAGTTCATTATGAGCGTTTACCAAAGCTGTTTGGGCAATAGAAGCCGCTTGGGAATTATTCGCAGATAACGCAAACTGAGGATTACCACCATTTGAATTATTAAATAAGCCGCTGAGTTGATTTGAATATGCATCAAAAGCACTGGAGTATGCAGTGTTTAATGTATTAGCTACGCTAGAATATAGATTGGCTAAATCTTGCTGTGATTTTGAAAGAGCAGCTTGTGATACCTGTATATCTTCTGGACGAGACCCAGCTTGAAGAGAATCTAGCTTAGCTTGTTGAGCGTCCACAGCGGCCTGTGCTTGTGCATACTGAGCTGATAGGTCACGCTTATCAAGTGACACAATAGTATCTCCAGCGGACACGGTAGACCCAACATCATGGTAGACACCAGCAACCGTTCCCCCGCTTTCAAAAGAAAGATTAACATTGCTAACTGGAGTAGTATTACCAGTGACCGTAACTGCTTCTGTGACATTACCTCGAACAACTTTCACAAACTGATAAGGAGAAGACTTGTGGCCAAAAATTAAATAAATTATCAGGCCGAGAATTATAATCCCGACCGGAATATAGACTATAGGTTTTTTAAAGATATTTTTAATTTTCTTTTTCATATTTAATTTAATTATAGCACAAGACAAGAAGCTTAGAATTTTTATTACAAACAAGTAGGCCAGTAAGTACCGCAATTAGGAGGCATAGGAGAAAAGCGACCGTTACATGAATACTGATCCAGAGCATCAACAGAACAAACAGCAACACAATATCCGTTACTCAATGAACATGTAGTGATGTCATCTCCTCCCCAACTAGTCAAAAAATCACCTTTGAAACTACTTGCTGGTACAGAAGAAGAAAGCTCCATCTGGGCATAGATAGCATACTCCTGAGAATTTGAACTCATGTTGGAACAATATTGATAAGAACCGCCAAGAGGATCGTTTGGCAGAGAAGCTATGTATTTAGGAGCTAATGCACTTTTTAATTGACTCCACCCATTTGCTAAACAATTGTTGCCGGTGATGGAAGGATAATTTCCATTATCATTAAAATATAATTCTAGAGCCGTCTTTACCTGGGCTATATCTTCCATCCTTCTTGTATCACGAGCCTTTGCTCTGGCAGTGTTAAGTGAAGCTAAGACAATAGATGCCAGTAGACCAATTATGGCTATCACCACCAAAAGTTCTATTAATGTAAAACCTTTTTTATTGTGAGTTCGGTCTAGGTATTGCATGTGACTTGTTATACTGCATTAATTGATCGTCTGTTAATCTCTGGGGACCAGAAAAAGACACTTTCAGAACTACAGCTGTCAAAATTAGGGCTAAGACAGCGATAATTATCAAAACCTTATTGACGTTTTTCTCCGGCACTCCACACTTTTCGACAAGACCAAATATAAAAGATTTTTTCCCAGATGCCTTTCTTCCACGACTTGTTTGGACGACAGACATTTCATTAAATTCTAAGTTCGACATGAAAGTATTATAAATTGTTGTGACATCTTTGACAACGCCTATTTTTTTTGTTTAAATAGACCTTCAATATGGAAATTCGCAATATCGCAATCATCGCCCACGTGGACCATGGCAAGACAACCTTGACCGATGCTTTGATGCGCCAAACAGGAATGGTGGAAGAAGGAGTTAGTATGGACTCCAACGCGCTCGAACTAGAGCGTGGTATTACTATCTATGCGAAGAATACTTCTATTAGATACAAGGATACCAAGATCAATATCGTAGACACTCCAGGCCACGCCGATTTCGGATCCGAGGTTGAACGAGTCCTCCGTTCAATTGACTGTGTTCTACTAGTAGTTGATGCTCAAGAAGGCCCAATGCCACAGACTCGCTTCGTCCTCAAGAAATCTCTTGAGCTTGGTCTTAAGCCTATTGTGGTTATCAACAAAATCGATAAACCAGCTTCTGACCCTGCTCGTGTTCACGAAGAAGTACTCGAGCTCTTCCTCGACCTTGGTGCCAACGACGAACAACTAGACTTCACCACTGTCTATGCTATTGGACGTGAAGGCATTGCTAAGAGAAATCTGACCGACGATTCAAAGGACCTTACTCCTCTGCTTGATATCATTTTAGAGAAAGTGCCAGCTGCTCCTCACGACGTAGAGTCACCTCTTACAGCTCAACCATTTAACCTTGGCTATGACAACTTTCTTGGACGACTAGCCGTAGCTCGAATCTATACTGGAACTATTTCCGATGGTCAGACTGTCTTCTTAAAGAAACCAAACGGCGAAACAGAAAGCGGTCGTGTGACAAAATTATATACTTTTGATGGCATCGCTAAAAAAGAAACAAAGACAGCTGAAGCTGGAGACATTATAATGCTCGCAGGCTTCCCTACTATCTTCATCGGAGAAACTGTCTGCGCCACAGCCGATCAAGAACCTCTACCTTCTATTAAAATTGATGAGCCAACTATCTCGCTAAACTTTTTAGTAAATGATTCTCCTTTTGCAGGTCGCGAAGGTAAATTCGTAACAGGACGACAAATTCGTGAACGCCTTGAAAAAGAAATGGAAGTAAACGTTGGTCTAAAAGTTGATTTCACAAACAGCGATGCATACTTAGTATACGGACGCGGAGAACTTCACATCGCTATTTTGATTGAAAACATGAGACGAGAAGGTTTTGAATTACAGGTCTCACAACCTCACGTAATTATTAAAGAAGAAAATGGTGAGAAGCTAGAACCTTTCGAAGAAGCTGTCATCGAAGTTCCTTCTGATGTCTCTGGTGCTGTTATTGAAAAGCTCGGCAAACGAAAAGGTATCATGACAAACATGAAGCAGGACGGAAACATTATCCGTATGATTTTTGAAATCCCTACTCGAGGACTTCTAGGATACAGAAACCAATTTGTTGTAGATACCAAAGGAGAAGGTATTCTTTCTAGTCGTTTTACTGAATTCAAACCATACGTAGGAAACATCGAACATCGTGAAGTTGGATCAATGGCATCAATGGAAAACGGCAAAGCTCTTGGGTTCTCACTAAGTAACCTCCAAGAACGTGGAGTATTGTATATCGGACCTGGTACTGAGGTGTACGAAGGAATGGTTATTGGAAATGTCACAAAAGGAGATGACCTTGACGTAAACCCTACTAAAGGAAAACAACTTACAAACATGCGAGCATCAGGATCTGACGAAGCACTTAACTTGATACCACCTGTCGCAATTTCAATCGAACGTGGTATGGAAATTATGAATGATGATGAGTATTTGGAAGTAACTCCAAAATCCGTTCGAATTCGAAAGAAACTTTTGACTAAGCTTGATCGATCAAAGGCTGGAAGAAAATAAAATATAAAAAAATAGCACAAAAAAACCGCCCCGTAAGGGGCGGTTTTTTTAGCTTTAAGCTTAGTAGCCTCGGCTGAATGAACCCTCTCGTCGAGGAGCTCTTTCAGTCATAGGGCGAGCTTCATTGACAGTCAAGGTTCGGCCATCTAAGTCCTTACCATTGAACATCTCAATAGCTTTGTCAGCATCTGCGTCTTCCATTTCTACGAAGCCGAAACCTCGAGAACGTCCAGTCATCTTGTCAGATAGAACTGAAGCGGAAACAACAGTGCCAGCTGCTGCAAATGCTGCTTTTAAGCTATCAGAAGTGGTAGCCCAAGCAAGATTTCCAACATATAATTTTTTTGCCATGTGTTTTTCAAAAATTTACTAATTCATCGATAGACGACCGTCCTCCTCGCTGCCGTTCTTTTTTGAACACATGACCTTAGAGAAACCTTCTTCGACATGGAGAACTATAGCACAATGTGAGATAAAAAGCAAGCTAAATTTTATAAACCCCCATTTCTAGCCGTTTTAAGCTAAAAGTAGTGGCTTTTTGACCGACTTGTTTTCCTATCTCTTGCACCAGCTGACGAACATAAGTGCCAGTTGAGCAATGCACGGCAAATTTTGCTAAAGCAAAATTTGCCTCCTGACCGTTTATATCACCACAAGCATCGATTGCCTTCTTCCACGAATCAATTATCTCTTTCTGTCTAAAATTTCCAGTGACTTTTGAAATATTTTCCTCAATAGTTTTTATTAGATCTTTCTTAGAAATTTCCCGTTCGCCTAAATAATCAAGACCAAAGATTTCAATATCGTGAGCAGGTATTTCAATTTCTCCAAGTCTTCCTTCCCTAGCCCACTGCCAAAGAGGCTTCCCATTGACTGGCTTTGATGAAAAAGGCGGGTATGGTTGCGAGAACTTGCCAATAAAACTTTCTACAAGGTGCTGTGGTATTAACTCCTGCAGCGAACGGGACCCCCTCCGAGTCGGCGAGGAGTGGATGGAGAGCAAAGGAGATAATACCGCGGCGCCTTGTAGAAGGTCTTCTTTAGCAAGGCCTAGTAAATCATAAGTGTCGGTTTCAAAACCAAACAATATTTCAAATTCATATTTTTTATCGAGATTTAGATACTTCTCTCGATCTTTATTTTCTTCACCAACGAGTACAAGCAAGAGCCCTTCGGCCATCGGATCAAGACGACCAATATAGCTAAGTGTCTCTTTTATAAGTTCTGGCTTTTCCTTTCTCAAGCGATCTAAAGCCTGTAACGGAGTCTCTCCTATCTGTTTATTTATAAAAAGCATAATTTCAATCTACCTTATTTAAAAAGAAAAGGCCAACGAGCAAGAGCAACGTCGACCTTTTTAGATTATCACAAGGGCTACCACAGACTAGTCAGCCCTATCATTCATATTTGTTGATTACAAAGATCTCGGATTGATAATCCTGCGGTACCGGACGAGTCGACACAGGAATACGCTTCACAACCAAAGAAACTCTGTTTTTCTCATCGAGCATCGTCCAATAAGAATTGGCAATGTCAGCGATGTCTCCTTCAATCGGTACCAACTCAGGGTCACCTTCCCATGAAAGTAATGGCTCACTATGGCCAAGGTAGGTACTGACAAAGTAACCAAACCCCTGAGGAATTGTCTCGTAGCGATACAAGAAGCGCCGGCAAGAATCATCAAATGATGACTTGCGAATTATTGACAATTCAGCAATGAAAGCACCCCTTGTGTAGGAAACTCCTGTAATACGTGGGGTGTTATCAGGCTCGTCATTCTCATATCTGTGACTCCGCAGAGCATTGAGTAAATCAAACTCCTGAGCGAAAAAACTGTCTCTGACAGAGTTGGTTTGGGTACCGTTGCTGACAACATATCTTCCGTTCCTACTGACCTCACCCATAGCAGCGTAGAAAAGATTGTAGGGGTTTGTAACCTTTGAATCATCTACCGCCTTGATAAGCACCTCTTCGGCGCCACTTCTACTGATGAGGCGATTTCGACTGTTCTCGTCTCTCCCCATGATCCAGTGGATTTGGATAAGATTTTGTCCAGAATCATCAGTGCCAAGGACAACCCCAGAACCCGGATAAGGGTTCTCAGAGAGACGACGCAGATTATCATCTGCGAAGGTTTTTGAATTCTGCATTTACTATTTTTCTCCTTTCAAAATTTTAGTTGTTGCTGTTTCTCCCAAACCTTACTTTTTTGTACTAGTGCTGTCAATAGTAGAGGTGGCTACCGTCGAGGTGGCACCTTCAAACTGAACGTTGTGACGAATATAATTTAAGATAGTGTAAACATCATTTTCGCGGTTTTGGCTTCGAAGCAACACAATAACAATGTTGTGTTTGCCTCCATCGCCCCCTTGTGCATTTCCCAACTGGACATTAAAAAGAGAAACCGTCGTTTGAAGAGCTTCGTCGGTGAAGCCGTTCTTACCGCCAACAAAATTATCAAGAGCCAAAAAATGATTGGCGTTACTCCATGTATGATGCAAAATGGAATACTGTCGGACTCTAGTGGTATCAAATATGGTTGGTACCACCTGAAAAATGTATTTCGCCAACTTAAACAAGTCCTCAGTAGTACTAACATTTTTAGGGGTCAAACCACTCGGATCTTCATACTTAGTGTTAATCATTCCTAAGGAGTAAGCCTTTTGATTCATTAATGTAATAAATTTCGGTAAACCATAATATTCGGCAAAAGCTTCGGCGGCATCATTAGAAGACTCCAAAAGAAGTGGGTACTCCAAATCTCCCACTTTTATTTTTTCACCAATCTTTAACTCCCCTTGTGTGCCATATGTAGAAACGGCTGTCTTAGAAATAGTAGTAAAATCTTGAAAATTATCAGCCTCTTTTGCCACGAGAATAGTCATGAGTTTAGATACAGAGGCTATTGGGTAAGTAGTGGTACCGTTACTCTCGGCAATAATTTTTCCGTTATCTA
>CAJBRS010000013.1 GCA_903958115.1 uncultured bacterium
CGCCTAGCACTTGTTGCTAGGCGGCTTTATACATAATGAAAACTCCCCAAGATTGCTCAAGGAGAGCCTTCTTGGGGAGGGTTTTATTTTTCGCTTTTTTGTCCCTGACGAACGATTGAGAGTAGAAACATCCCAAAATCGTCGAGAAGGTATTCGGAAGCGAAAAAGAAAAACAGAATGATTGAATCGATCTGTTTCCAATTTATTTTTGATGAACGATCTCCACGAGTCGAGCAAGATTTGGTCGATCAGAACAAAAATTGATCCTATTCTTGTCAAAAAGATCTTCTTCCCCCACGTGGTACTGCCAGTGGAATTTTTTCGGAAACTTAATTTCCGTACCAACCGTAATCAGACTTGCCAGAGCGTAAACATCATTCCCCTGCATCTGGAGGACGTAGAGTCCTTCCGGTGTTTGAGCATGGAGGCCATAAATTGGCTCGCCAATTTTGATTGTATCGCCTCCCCCACTAATGCCCTTACCGGAGATTGAGATAGACGATGCCTCAAGGCCGGGCAAGTTCCCATAAATCTTCACTACCGTGCCCGAGAGAACGTCTCGCCCCTCGTTGGGAACCATCTCAAGAGCCATTCTTGCCTCTCGGGCTTTATTCTCCCGAGCCTCTTCCTCCTCCTGTTTTCTCATTTGGTCACAACCCGTCACAATCATGACAAAGCCGAAAAGACCGACGATCAGCATGAATTTTTTCATAACTATCCTCCAATTGAATTGTTTTACTGGTTTTTATCCAGTTTGAATTTTCAAGCGAAATTATATCACAATATTTGAGTTTGTCTAGTCAAGTATTTTTGTGTAGAGAATTTCTTAAAATAAAAACCGCCGACACCTCACAAGAGGTGTCGGCGGCCATTGAGAAACTCAATCAAAAAGTGCGTATTGTGGCACCCTTAAAGGGCCAGCCGGAGAATACGTAGATCGTGACCCGTTTACCGATAGGGTTAGTGGCGGAAGCTGTAAATCTTACAGAATCGCCATGCCCCCCTTTCAAGGAAACAAACCAAATATCCTTATCGGTGACTTTGATGTCACTGAAGCCTTGTGTTTCCAAAGCCGAGACTGCTCGGCTTTCTGGTACCCACAGTCCTGTCGGGAAAAAGAATGCCGCCAAAATAACGACAACCACGACAATACCCAACAGATCGTAGAGTGTGACGTTCCCCTTACTAGTGCTTATTTTTTTCATAAAAAGACCTGATGAATTTTCTTGTTTTAGTTTCTTGCCGAAACACCAAAATTTCAGCATTTCATGTGTTATATCACAATATTTGAGTTTGTCTAGCCGTGTGGACCCGAGAGGATTCGGCCACAGGTATTTTTCTGCTGAAAAATCCCGCGATCCCTGCTCAGCGCCGTCGCGCCTCCGCCTTTCTCATCGCTCTCTGAGGTCAGCACAGAAATTAAAAACAACTGGCCAAAGGCCAGTTGTTTTTAATTTTGTGGACCCGAGAGGATTCGAACCCCCCACCCCCTCAGTGCAAATGAGGTGCTCTACCAAATGAGCTACGGGCCCATAGTTTTGTGGAAATTTCCGCAAACTTTGAAGCTCTATTATTTTACACAAAATAAACAGAAAAGCAATTACTTACCGCTCTAAAGCCTGACTAATAATATGATCTAAAAATTCGGGCAAGGTACACCCTACCGCCGCTAAGGATTTAGGCAAAATCGATTCCTGGTGAAGACCTGGCAAGGTATTAACCTCTAACGCATATATTCCTCGTCTTGGGTGTACAACAAAATCAGAATGGGAATAATGACGAAGACCTAAAGCTTGATGGATTTTTTTAGCGGCATTGATGACAGCCTCTTTTTCGGATTCATTTAGACTACTTGGACAAGCACCGTTTTCGGTCGGTATAAGAGCATAAAGTTCCTGATCGCGAAAATTATTTATAACACCGCATGAAATATCTTTACCAGAAATATATTCTTCTATGAGTGCTACCGGAGAATATTCAAACGCCTTCTCCACAGCATTTTTTAAATCTTGAAAAGTCTTTACGATTGATATCCCAAGAGAAGAACCGCTGGACAAAGGTTTAACAACATTAGGAAATGGAAAACTTCGAAAAATATCATGGAGTTTTTCTTCGGTCGCTTCTATCTTACTAAGATTAATGTGGATAGGCGTCTTTATATCTTGTTGTTTGAAGGCATATTTAGCTAATGACTTATTCATTCCTAAAGCAGAAGCCAAAGAACCAGAACCAGTAAAAGGTATGCGAATATTTTCAAGAATTTTTTGGATAGTACCATCCTCTCCATATTCACCATGAAGAGCATTGAAACCGACGTCGATTTTATTTACTAAGTCTTGAGGACTAACGGGAACACCGTCAAGATGCCATACGCCTTCCTTATCAATCAGAACATCATGTACATCGTATTTTTCAGACGAAGATAAAGCAGACAAGACACTTTGTCCAGTTCTTAGAGAAACTTCATATTCATTGGAAGGACCTCCACGGAAAACTGCTAAACGAATTTTCATTAGACATATTATATCGCCTAACGAGGACTTGTGGAAGCTCTTTATAAAAAAAGCC
>CAJBRS010000014.1 GCA_903958115.1 uncultured bacterium
GGAGAGTAATCTCCAGATAGATCCTGCCCCGGGATGTGAGGCGTATTTCACTGTCGACCCTCTTGATGGTACTCGGGCTTATGTTCGTCGTCAGTCACATGGTGTCGGTACAATGGTGGCTCTGGTCAATCAGGGCGAGGTGATATCTGCTTATGTAGGTGATCTCAATACTGAGGAAGTCTATGGTTATAGACCAGGGACGACAAAGGTTTTTAAGATCACTCGTCTCGACACCTTTGAAGAACTTCACTACAACAGGCCTATGAAGAAAGGTGAGGTCTTTGGGATCCTTAGGGATCCTCTCGACACCTACTCCAGAGCTACGCAGAGACTGGTCAAGACTTCGTTTAAAAATTATGAGGTCGCCGGTTCAAGTATTGGCATTTGGTTAGCACGGTTATGGAAGAGAGAAATTTCAGTGGCCATAATGGAACCTGGCCAAGAGACTCCTTGGGACTCTGCTCCCATCATAGGAATCTCTCTGAGGCTCGGTTATGTTTTTCTTCGGCCTAAAGCCAGGGGGCGAGGCTGGGAAGAATATCAGCCTGTGATCTCCAAGAAGGTAGAGACCCGTGATCATGACACCTTGATTGTCCACAGCAAAGATCTACCATCTCTTGCATTATTCTAAAACAATGGTATAATGTGGGGGAAATTTGGGTCAGTAAACATAAACCAAAAACAAAGGAAAAAACCGAAAAAAAATGAGAAGATTCCGTGAAATTGGAGGAACGCCACCCCAACCGCCAGATGTTGCGCCGCCGGCACCGGCACCGCAACCCACGGCCAAGGATCCAGGGAAAAGGATTCGCGCGTTTGTTGAAGTCACATTTGACGAAAACGATCCGCGCAAGTTCTTGGTTCAGCAGAAAAACGGCCACCTACGTCATCTTGGAATCGGAACGCTGAAGGAGCTTCGCTCCAAGGCCGACCAATTCCAAGGAGAAGACATCGTCGTCGATGTCCGTCAAGGTGGGCGTTGGGTTCGCTGTAAGACCAATCCCTTCATCGGTGTCGGAGCCACAAAAGAGGATTTGATGCCGGCTTAGGTCGGTAAAAAATACCCTCGATCTCATATCCATCCGGAAGTACTACATCACGTGTGGTACTTCCGGATTTTTTTATATAAAAACAAAATCGCCCTTAAGGTAGGCGATTTTGTTTTGTAAAATATTTTGGAATCTATTCTTTAGGAGTCACTTCACAACACTTACAATTCTTTTTGTGAGAGAAGACTTCAATAAGAGCTCCAACACCTACAAGAATGTAGATAACCTTTGAGGCTACTGATGTAGCACCGAAGATTGCTGTTACTAGGTTGAAGTTAAAAGCAACAAGAAGCCAGTTAAGACCTCCAATTACTAATAAGATAAAGGCGATGGCGTGTATAGCTTTCATATTATTAATTGTTTTTAAATCTAATGAAATTTATAGTTCTATCGACCTACATATAATTATGGAATGCTATGGTTAGAAGAGCAAGGGTTTATACGCACTCTCAAAAAAAGTGTTAGTATATAAGGACATGTTTGGCCTCTCAAAAAAAGAATCAGCTTTGTTTAAGAAGCTTTCAACACCTATAAAAATTCAAGATTTTTTAGATACTTTGCCTATTAATTTCGAGGAGAGCGGTGAGACTTACATGTCTCCTCGGAGAGTCATCTTAGAAAATAAAGCTCACTGTATGGAAGGGGCGTTATTTGCAGCTGCCGTCTTGTGGTTTCATGGGCAGCAGCCGCTCCTTCTAGACTTGCAGTCTCTTGCTCCAGATTGTGATCACGTTGTAGCACTTTATAAAATAAATAATCGCTGGGGGGCGATAAGTAAAAGCAATCACAGCACCCTTCGTTTTCGCGATCCCGTATATAAAACAGTGAGGGAGTTAGCCGTGTCGTATTTTCATGAATATTTTATAAACAAAACTGGAAAGAAGACCCTCGTTGCTTTTTCAAAGCCGTTTAATTTAAAAAGGCTTGGTCAAGGATGGGTTACAGAGGAAAGAGATCTTTGGCGCATTGTTCACCTTCTAGACAATTCACCACATGAATCCGTATATGGGGAGAAAAGCGGGCATTTTATCAGAAAGGCTGATAAAATGGAGGTAAAAGCTGGCAAGCTTTTGGAGTGGGGGTCGTCTTAATTTAAGTAATAATTAATAATAATAAAATATATGCAAATTGTTACAAAGGCTACAAATTTTGAGGTGACAGAAGCTTTGAAGGATTATGTTGAGAAGAGAATGGCGCATGTTAAGAAACTAGTGACTGAGCACCAAGACGAAGTTGCTCTTATTGATGTAGAACTCAGTAAGTCAAAACACCATAAACACGGAGATATTTTTAGGGCAGAAGTAAATTTTTGTATAGGAGGTAAGTGTTACAGAGCTGTATCGGAAAAAGATAATATATACGCGGCTATCGATGAAATAAAAGATGAGTTAGGCTCTGGCTTCTCTTCCTATAAAAAGAAACATTTAAGGATTTTAAGAAGGGGTGGGGCTAAGGTGAAAAGAATAATCAAAGGTCTATTTCAGTCCTCTTAGGAAGTCATCATAAGACATTTCTTTTTTCCCTTCGGGTAAAACACGTTCGATCTTGAAAAAGCCATCCACCCAGATGGCTTTTTTGATTATTACTCTTATGTTTCTTTCCCCGATCTTTTGAAAGAAAAATGTTCCTGGCCAAGATGATAGGGCTAAATATTTCCTATAATTTTCTCGTTGATTTTTAGATATGTCGAGTAAGCCGTCCTTTTTCTCTATCATCTTGGTGAAAGTGGCCTTGGTGTGATCTTGTTCTTTTGCGCGGATTTTTCCTTCTAGCCATTCTTCAATATTTTGGCCAAAGAGGGCGGCGCTTTCAACTGCCAATTTCCTCTCAATAGCAGAATAATCCTCAGTCATTTCACCATCTTTTCTTTCTACGTTGATCTCTTTTTGGGCAATTATTGGTCCATGGTCAATGTCTTCATCGATGATCATTATTGATGTACCGATATGTGCTTCGTTGTTTATCGTCTGGTACTGGATTGGTGAAGATCCTCTGTATAGAGGTAGTAATGAAGGGTGTACGTTTAATACCTTTTCTGGAAGAATATTTAAAATTTCTTTTGGAATTATTTTTCCGTAAGCTGCGATCAGGAAATAATCGGAAGCGGAGTTCTTTAGTATTTCGATGAAAGACTGATCTTTTAGTTTTTCTGGCTGGAGGTATTCAACTTTATTTTCTTCAGCCCAGACTTTTACTGGTGGGGGAGTTAGGGTGAGATTTCTGCCAGCTGGCATATCTGGTGTAGTCACGATCATCTTGGGGGTGATACCAAGTTTTTTTAAACCATCTAGGAGTAAGACGGCAAAATTTGAAGTTCCGAAGAATATAAAATTTTTCATTTTGTGGAAGGTGGAGGCAAATCTTCTACATCAATAGCAGAATCGATAAATAATTTTCCGTCTAGATGATCAGTTTCGTGTTGAAAGACTTGAGCCAAAAGACCTTCTCCTCTTTTTGTGAATTCGTGACCTTTTTCATTTATTGCTTTGACTGTAGCTTTATCAGATCGTTTTACTTTGCCGTAAAGATAGCGCACGGATAAACATCCTTCTTCCATATATTTTTTTGTCTTTGAAAGAGATGAAATGACTGGGTTTATAAATACAAGGTCTGAATCATCAGGGGTTAACTTTTTCTTGCTAGCACTTTTGTATACTTCGCCTGAGATAATAAATATGCGAAGTGGTTGGCCAATCTGAGGTGCCGCAATAGCTACTCCGTCATCTTGAGAGTGAAGGGCTGTTTTCATGTCGGCGATGATCTTTTTAATTTTTGCAGAATTAATAGCCGAGACTGGTATTTCTTTAGTCTCTGCTCGTAGGACGGGATCTTCTTTTTGAATGATTTTTACCATTTTAAAATTATGTCACAATATACTATCAGGGTCAATTTTAACAGTAAAAGAAGGTGGCAAGGAGACAATCTTTGAAACAAGGTCAGAATTTGGCCAGTTGTAATAATCTGTTTTCAATAGTACGTAGGCAGTGTGACCTCCTTTTTGATTTTTGATAAAGGCTGGGAATACAACAAAGTCCTGGCCGGCTAATAGTAGGTGAATTTTTTCTAATTCTGAAATGAGGTGTGGTTTTTTGCCATCGAAAGTTATTTTGATCAGTGTCTTAAATGGTGGATAGCCATATTTTTCTCTGAGAACTATTTCCTCCTTGTAAAACTCAAGCAAGTTATCTTTTGTTGCGCAGATCAGAGCCTTATTTTCTGTCTGGCGACTCTGGATTATGAGAGGTTGGCTACTTAATGATCGAAGTTTGAGGACAATACCTGTGATTTTTTCGTTAATGCGAAAGTCTGGTAAAGAGAAAAAAGAATCAAAAGAAATGATTGCTGACCCAGTGACTGGTTCTGTTAGGTAAGGTAAAGCAGTTTCTGTTCCAATAAGCACAGACTTAGGGCTTTCGTAGAACTTTTTAATCATGGCCTTTGCTTGAGCTTCTGTTTTTATGCTGTCTTTATCAAAACGTAAGACGGTGGCTTCTGGAAATTGGGTAGAAAATTCTTGTTCAATTAATTCAGTACCAATGCCCAGAGTGATTAATTTCCAACTACTACAGTCTTTACAGCGCTCTTCGGCGGGACGTCTTTCTCCGCAATTGTGACATAAAAAATAATTTGTTGAATCATTTTTTGATTGATGTAGGACAACGGCGGTATTGCATGCCTGGCAGGTCACTGATGTACCGCAATCTCCGCAGACAATTGAAGGGGAAAGACCTCGACGAGCACCAAAAAGAAACATGCGTCCGCCACTGTTCTGAATTTTCTCTGCTTCATCAATCAATTTTTCACTTAATACTCGAAAAGGTTTAGAGGTCTCTTTATATTTTCTCATGTCTATTATTTCGGGTGCGGGTGAGTCAAAAACTCTAAAAGACATCGGTTCGAATTCTGCCAGTTCGTTTGATCTGGTGCGGTAGATTGTTTCTGTTCGAAGTAACGAATCTCCCAGAATAACTTTTTTCTTTCCAGTGATGGCTAAGAGCTCTGCTACTACACGGTAGTCGATGAAAGGTCTATTCATTTGCTTGTAAAAACGGGATGATTCTTTTTCTAGGACATAAGTATTGATATCAGATCGAGGGATTGCAAGAAAAGCTCCAGTACCGACGATTAAAATGGGGTGCTTTTCACTTAAAGCTTCTGTAATTACTTTTTGTAACTCTGACGGCTTCATGTTGCTATGCAGTAGAAAAGTATAGTTTTCTATACCTTTTTTGAAGAATTGGTAGCTTTTCTCTGCCTCCTCGATTGTTGGTAGACAGAAATAAAGCGATGCTTTTTTAGCGAATTCTTCTCGGATCAGACTTTTGTAAACATCAAAGCGTTCATTTTCTGGACGTTGTAAAACGCATTTTTCAATGACTATTCCAGGCTTATCATTTTGCTTTATAAGTTTAACTTTTTTTGACTGGGCAAATTCAAGGAGGGCTTTGGGAATTATTGAGTGAAGAGTTGAACCTGTAGTGGTGGCGTGATAAGTAGCAACGTGAGAAGAAGCCTCAATGAATGATGGAAGAAAAAACGGAACACTTTTTATGCGACTGACTTTTTTATAGGTGAAGCTGGCTGTCTTAATGGAGGATTTCATGTCCTCAACTTTCCTTTGGGAAACTACTAGGGCGTTAACTTTCTTGTTTCGAACTGGTACTTCCACAATTGATCCATTTGAAATATCTTCAGCCGTAAAATATGAGAGGCTTTCTCTGCCAATACCTTTTGAGATGGGGATGACTTCAATAATGTTCATTAAAATTATTATAGCAGACGTTTTAAATTTTAACCTGTGAAGTTGTAAAAGGGCTTAAAATACCTTACTATTGCGGTATGTCGTTTTTTACTCATAAATTAGGAATTGACCTTGGTACCGCTAATACACTCGTCTTTGTACCGGGTAAGGGGATTGTGCTGAATGAGCCTTCTGTGGTGGCCGTTTCAGAGCGTGATAATAAGATTTTAGCTGTAGGTGTAGAGGCAAAAACTATGATTGGTCGTACACCTGAAAACATAATTGCTTATCGTCCGATGAAAGATGGTGTAATTGCAGATTATCGTGTGACAGAAGCAATGCTTCGTTACTATATAAATAAAGCTCTCGGCAAATGGAATATCTTTAAGCCGGAAGTGATGGTGTCGGTACCAGCTGGAGTGACTTCGACAGAGCGCCGCGCAGTAATCGAAGCAGCCATCAAAGCTGGAGCAAAAAATGCTTACGTCGTGAAAGAGCCAATCCTCGCAGCTATTGGCGCGGGTATTTCTATTCAAGAAGCAATGGGGCACATGATTGTAGATATTGGAGGAGGCACCACTGACGTAGCCGTGATTTCTCTTGGAGGTATAGTTGCTTCGACCTCAGTAAAATGTGCCGGTAATCGCATCGATGCATCTATCGTCGATTACATCAAAAAAACTTTCAATCTCGCTATCGGAGATAAAATGTCAGAAGACATTAAAATAAACATTGGATCAGCAATTCCACTTGATGAAGAACTATCGATGACTATCAAGGGACGTGATTTTTTGACTGGTTTGCCTCGATCCGTAGAGGTGAAAAGTAACGAAATTGTTAAGGCGATAGGTCGTGAACTTCGCGAGATGATTAAAGCTATCAAAGATGTATTACAAGAAACTCCTCCAGAATTAGCTGCTGATATTATTGACCAAGGCATTATTATGACTGGCGGATCGTCTCAATTACGTAACTTCCCAGAATTAGTTTTTCGTCGAACTGGTGTGAAGGCTGTCCTTGCTGATGAAGCGCTGTACTGTGTAGCTAAAGGAACAGGTATTGCACTAGAGCATCTAGATACTTATAAGAAGACAATAATTGCGAAAAGATAATGCATGAAGGAGCTCCACAATTTCAAGGACTCACAGAATGTGAATTTCCCGAGACAGAAAAAATATTGCTAGATATTACAGCAAAATATCAAGAAGGTCCTCAAGAAAAAGAGGTTTTTGAAACAAACGCAAAAAAATTGCAGACTATTATTGATGAGATTGGTTGGCCAACTATTTCGAGAGTAGGTATTGAGGCGGCTAGCGCCGCGTGGCTTATTGCCCAACATTCTGATTTTGATAAGAATTTTCAGCGAAGATGTTTGGAACTAATGAAGGCTGAAGCTTCTGGTGAGGTGCCTGGGGCTTATATTGAGCAACTTGAATCCAGATTAAATTCATAATGTTTGACGTCAAAAATTTACACCACGCATATTTAATAGAAGGGGACAAAGCCAAGGTTTTGTCTGATGTGAATATCTTTTTAGAAAAGGAACTCGGGATTGTTATAAAAGGTAATCCCGATTATTGGCAGGCGGAATTTGAAAATTTTAGTATCGATGACGCTAGAACTTTGAAAGAAAGGGCTGGGATAAAAGCTTCTGGTAAAAAGTTTTTTATTATTGCTTTTAATTTTATTACTATCGAAGCACAAAATTCTTTATTAAAAATTCTAGAGGAACCGACCGCCTCGACGCACTTCTTTTTTATTACACAATCTTCTGATCATCTAGTATCGACCCTTAAATCACGCTTAGCGATTATCAATAAGCTGTCTATTACTGACGATAAGAATTTGATTGAGGCTAAGAAATTTCTCAACGCTTCAAAATCAGATCGATTGAAAATGGTTAAGGAAATTATTGAAGACATTGCTGATGAAGAAAAAAGTAAGGCTGACGCTATTACTTTTGTGAATGATGTTGAACTTGTTTTGTATAAAAATTTTGAAAAAGCTAAAAGTGTAGAGGTAATGGAATCACTCCAGAGGGTTATAGATTTTAAGGGATATCTTTTTGATCGAGGTTCTTCGGCTAAGCTCATTCTGGAGTATTTTGCTGTTTTGTTGTAGGCTTTACCCGAACTTAGAAAGGAGGGCAAAATGAATAAAAAGGGAAAGAAATCCAAGTTTTGGAGATTCCTGTTTCTTAATAGTAAAGGAAAAAGGGTTTTTATGCCCCCAGTCCCCGACAACAACATCTACGTCAAAATGATGAGGGGAGGGAGAACAATACGTTCTTCTGGGCAGGGGCGTGTACCACGCTCCAGGATTAAGAAATAAGAATTCGACAACAAGGAGAAGTCATCATGGCTAGGACAAGAGCCTTACGGAGGCAGTCTTCGCAGTTAGGGAGGTTTGATCCCGAAGAGCTTGAGGATCTGTTGGATGGAGATCCAGAATTAGCAAACATGATTGCTGGAGCAATGATTATCCATCGTGTCGGCCCAGGTGGTCGTACGCCAACAAAAAAAGCCAGGAAGCTTATTTCTGCCCAGGGCAAAAGTAAGCAGAATGGCAACAAGGGGAAAAAGGGATGAAATCAAAAAGGCCGCAATCGCTCTCTGAGCGATTGCGGCCTGTCTTTTTCTATAAAATGATTTAATGATATACTGTCATGACTATGACATACGATTTTTCTTTGTTTAAAACAAAATTAAAAGCCGTTGAGGATTGGCTAGCCAAAGAATTTACAAGTTTACGCACTGGACGAGCAAGCCAGGCATTACTTGATTCTGTACTAGTAGAATCATACGGATCCAGAGTCCCTATTAATCAGTTGGCTACTGTTGGTACCGAAGATCCTCGTACCCTTCGTATTGCTCCTTGGGATGCTTCTCAAGGAAAAGAGATTGAGAAAGCTATTATCGCAGCCAATCTCGGCATTTCTGTTGTGACCGATGATAAGGGTCTTCGAGTAGTCTTTCCAGAGTTGACCACTGAACGTCGAGAGTCACTCATGAAGGTGGCCAGAGCTAAGTTAGAAGAGGCTAAAGTTTCTATTCGAAAAGAGCGTGATACTGTCTGGCAAAATATTCAAGAGAAAGAAAAAGATGGGGGAATGAGTGAGGACGACAAATTTCGTTTTAAGAATGAAATGGAAAAATTAACTCAAGACGGAGTGAAAAAGCTCGAAGATTTAGTAGAGAGAAAGGAAAAAGAAATAATTTCCTAAAAGAGAATGTCTCTAGTAATTACAATTGTTACTTTTTTGATCATATTAGCCGCTCTCATCTTGGTACATGAGTTTGGTCACTTTTCATTTGCAAAGATGTTTGGTATCAGGGTTGATGAATTTGGGCTCGGTTTTCCGCCAGAGATCAAATCCTTTCAAAAAGGAGAGACTAAGTACGCTATAAATTTTTTGCCACTCGGTGGATATGTGAAGATTTTTGGTGAGACTATTGATGACGATTCTTCCTCTGGTCCTGATAGTAGCCGTAGTTTTGTAAACAAATCTAAATGGGTTCAAGCCGCTGTCTTAGTTGCGGGTATATTTTTCAATATTCTTTTTGCTTTTGTTTTGTTTACGATAGGGTCTCTTTCTGGCTTGCCGGCTTCTACAGATACTTACGCAGACACTAGTATAAAGAATATTCATTTGTCGTTAACTGAAATAAAACCAAAGTCACCGGCAGAGAAGGCAGGCCTTCATGTTGGCGACATTTTGCTCAGTGTCCAGTCTGGAGCAGTCACTTTGACCGGTAATCAGCTTACTCCTGACGCAGCTCAACAATTAATCGGAGGGAGTGCTGGTCAATCCATAAAAATTTCTTACTCAGATAATGGTCAGAAAAAAGATGTGACACTACAGACTGCCTCTGGAATTGTAGAGGGGAAACCTGCTGTTGGAATCGCTATGAGTTTAATAGGGACAGAACCCAGGCTATCTTTTTTGAAGGCCATTTGGAGGGGTGCCAAGCTAACAGGCATTACTCTTAAGGAAGTGGTCTTAGGGCTATATCAATTTTTCTCACAGATTTTTCTTGGTCACGCCGATATGTCCCAAGTTTCTGGGTTTGTAGGTATCGCAGGAATGGTAGGTGATGCTTCACGTTTTGGCTTTGCTTATCTACTCTCGTTTGCGGCTCTGATTTCTCTTAATCTGGCAGTTATCAACCTCATTCCTTTTCCAGCTCTTGACGGCGGGCGTCTATTATTTATCCTTATAGAAGCGGTTAAAGGTTCTCCAATCAAAGCTCGAACGGCTAACATAGCAAATTCTGTTGGTTTTGCTTTGCTGATTGCCTTAATGATTGTTGTTACTTATCACGATATCGCTAAATTAATTTTTAAATAATATGAAATTTGGATTTGAATCAACTCAACAACAAGAGGTACCACAGGAAGTTGCAGCTTTATCTCCTGAACAGGTTGAGCATAATAATCACGAGTTGGAAGTTTACGACGCTCTACAGAGAGAGTTAATTTTACGTTTTATCTCTAGACAACCAAGTGGTGAGGTTGGAGACGACATTATTTCGACATGGATAACTAAACATTCTAAAAATTTTTCTGAAATAGTAACTAGGGGAGGAGAATTACTGAATCGTTTTATAAGAACTACGGAGGGGACACCA
>CAJBRS010000015.1 GCA_903958115.1 uncultured bacterium
ATATTTTTAATGTAGTCAGCGTGACCAGGGGCATCAATGTGAGCATAGTGACGAGCGTCTGTTGAGTACTCATTGTGAGAAAGGGCAATGGTAATTCCACGAGCCTTTTCCTCAGGAGCTGAGTCAATATCATTAACTCCCTTTAGCTTTACGTCTTTACCAGCAAGGTGAAGCACGTTAAGAATAGCAGCCGTCAATGTAGTCTTTCCGTGGTCAACGTGACCAATGGTTCCGACGTTTACATGGGGCTTTGAACGATCAAAATCTGCCATATATTTATTTAAGATTTATTAAACTGTGGCTATAATTCTCCTTTAAAAGAGGCGCGAGAGCTTCCCTTTTAAAAGTAACTTATAACCCGAATTGATAATTGTTTTTATCTTGTGGAACGCCTTGACTAGAGGCTAGAACCTAGACAAAAAAGACGCAGAAACGCGTAGGGGCTATCATAGCAAAGATGCTATAAAGAAGTCAAATATTTCACACAAAAGAAACAGTGACGCTTGTTTTGCAAGCGTCACTGTTTCTTTTGTAGTCTTTTAAATTATAGTTATTTCCTTGATTCAACGATAGTTTTTTCAACCTGAGGCGGAACAACATCGTAATGGTCAAATTCCATGGTTGCAGAACCTCTTCCAGCTGTCATAGAACGAAGAGACGTTGTATACCCAAACATTTCAGAAAGTGGAACCATCGCCCGAATAACTTTAAGATTATTTCTATCATCCATTCCGTCAATCTGGGCTCGTTTTGAGTTCAGGTTACCAGTAATGTCTCCCATAAACTGCTCTGGAACAACCACCTCAACTTTCATGATAGGCTCAAGAATAACCGGTCGTGCTCGCTTAGCACCATCTTGAAAGGCCTGAGAAGCGGCGATCTTGTAAGCAATTTCGGATGAGTCAACATCGTGGTATGAACCGAAGGTTAATTCGCAAGAAACGTTTACCATCTTGAAACCAGCGACGATTCCTCGATCAAGGGCTTCTTTTACACCTTTTTCTACTGCAGGAATGAATTCCTGTGGAATAACACCTCCCTTAATAGAATCGATGAATTCAAAGTCCTCATATCGCTTAACGTTCTTAGGAATCTTAGCGCCTTCCTCAAGCTTCTCCATAGGTTTAAGGGTTATCTTAACGTGACCGTACTGACCCTTACCTCCAGATTGCTTGATATATTTGTGTTCAGCCTCGGCTGTACCCATGATAGTTTCTCGATATGCTACCTGGGGCTTACCTACGTTTGCCTCTACAGCAAATTCTCGCTTCATACGATCAATCATGATTTCAAGATGAAGCTCACCCATACCAGAAATAATTGTTTCGCCGGTTTCTGTATTTGATGAAATTCGGAAAGTTGGATCCTCATCACCAAGCTTTTTCAAAGCCATACCCATTTTCTCTTGATCAGCTTTAGTCTTTGGTTCAATTCGAAGAGATACCACAGGCTCAGCAAATTTAATTGGGTCAAGAACAATTGGGTGTGTTTCATCACAAAATGTGTGAGAAGTTTTTGCTTCTTTCAAACCTACAGCCGCAGCAATTTCCCCAGCATAAACTTTCTTCACTTCTTCACGTTTATTAGCCTGTAATCTCACGATTCGGCCAAGTCTCTCTTTGTTGCCTGTTGTTGAGTTGTATAGATATGATCCAGCCTCTACTGTTCCAGAATATACGCGGAAGAATGTTAGCTGACCCACGAATGGATCTGTCTGAAGCTTGAAGGCAAGAGCGGCAAAGGGCTCACTATCAGAAGCATGACGAACAATTTCTTCATTTGTATTTGGATCGAAGCCGGTAACTGGTGGAATATCAAGGGGAGATGGAAGATAATCAACCACAGCATCCAAGACAAGCTGAACTCCCTTATTCTTCAAAGCTGATCCAGTAAATACAGGGAAAATCTTTGAGGCAATTACAGCCTTTCGAAGAGTTTCTTTCAAAACTGGCAAAGAAATCTCTTTACCCTCTAAGTATGCTGTCATAAGAGCATCGTCATTTTCGACAATTCGCTCTACTAATTCTGCACGAAACTTTGTAGCATTTTCTAAATATTCAGCAGGAATTTCTGCCTCACGAACAGTACTACCCATATCTCCCTCAAAGAAGTACGCCTTCATTTTTAGAAGATCAATAACGCCTTCATGTTTTTCCTCCTCGCCGATTGGAATCTGCATTCGAACGGCATTTTTATTCAAACGATCTAGGATTGATTGGTATGATCTTTCAAAACTTCCTCCTGTTCGGTCTAGCTTATTGATGAAACAGATTCGAGGCACATGGTACTTATCAGCCTGGCGCCACACTGTCTCTGATTGAGGTTCTACACCAGCCACGCCGTCGAACACTACAACTCCACCATCAAGCACTTTAAGAGATCGTTCCACCTCCACAGTAAAGTCCACGTGCCCTGGAGTATCAATAATATTGAAACGGTGCATTAAAGACTTGTCTGTACCCATGTATGTAGGGTTCCAGAAACAAGTAATAGCAGCAGCGGTAATTGTAATACCTCGCTCCTTCTCCTGTTCCATCCAGTCAGTAGTTGCTTCTCCCTCGTGCACTTCTCCAATTTTGTGACTCATGCCCGTGTAATACAAAACACGCTCTGAAGTGGTAGTTTTGCCGGCGTCAATGTGAGCAATGATTCCAAAGTTACGTACTCTTTCTAAGGGATAATCTCGATTCATATATATTGATAATACTTATTAATACTAATTAAAAAATTAAACGAAAAAGCACACAATGTCTTGTGCGCTCTCTCTTACCAAGCGAAGTGAGCGAAGGCCTTGTTGGCTTCTGCCATCTTATGAGTATTTTCGCGCTTCTTAACAGCCTCGCCTTCGTTATTTGAAGCGGCAATAATTTCATCAGCAAGCTTAAGAGCCATTGGCTGTCCTTTCTTTGCACGAGCAGCTTCAATAATCCATTTCATAGAAAGATGATTTCGTCGTTCTGGACGAACTTCTCGAGGAACCTGGTAGTTAGCACCTCCAACACGTCGTGACCGAACTTCAAGAGCAGGAGCAGTATTCTTCAAAGCTGTATCGAAAATTTCAATAGGATTTTCTGTTTTAGCCTTTTCTTTTATAGCGTCAAGAGCTCCGTATACTACTCTACGAGCAGTCACTTTTTTCCCTCCTTCCATTAGGTAGTTAACAAACTTAGTGACCTTTTCTGATTGATAGACAAGATCTGGAGTAATTATTCTTTTATTCTTTATTTTTCTTCGCATTATTTAAATATTATTCTCTATATTACTTAGCTTTTGGTCGTTTTGTACCATAATTACTTCTCTCTTTTCGTCTCTTCTCAACACCTTGTGTATCAAGAACGCCTCTAACGATTGTGTATCGGATACCCACGTCTTTTACACGACCACCTCGTAGAAGTACCACTGAGTGTTCCTGTAAATTGTGACCCTCTCCTGGGATGTAGGCTGTAACTTCCATACCGTTGGTCAATCGAACGCGGGCAATCTTTCGAATAGCTGAGTTAGGTTTCTTAGGAGTCTTTGTTCCAACCTTAATACAAACACCTCTCTTGAAAGGGGCATTATAGTAACTTGGTCGGTTCTTTAAAGCATTAAAACCTCGAGTCAAAGCAATAGCTTTTGGTTTTCGAGCTGTTTTTGAACGATTCTTTTTAATTAGTTGATTTATTGTTGGCATGTAAACTAAAAACGCGACAATTAACGCGTAGCTAGTAATCTACTATAAAGGCTAATGGAATGCAAGAACCCCACACAAAACTTCCTTATTTAGAGACCGCTCCGGGGCGCTTGCCCAAGTCTTAGTCTCTAAATAAGGAAGTTTTGTGTGGGGTTCTTGCATTCCATTCACCCTGTACATTAAGCCATTCCCGTAATTAAAGTGAAAAGCCAGTAGACAATTGGCAAAATGAGCTGCCAGAGAAAAAAGATAAAAAACAGAATAACAAGCAAGGAATATCTCTCCATAAAGGCCCTAAAATTGGCTAATCTATTGGGTGCAATAGAAAAAAGAATTTTTGATCCATCAAGAG
>CAJBRS010000016.1 GCA_903958115.1 uncultured bacterium
GGTGAAACGGCAAAATCCTTACTTCCGTGCAAGGCCGTGCTCTCAAAGTTTCTTTGAGAGAGTGCCGCTTGAGGTTTTTGGCAACAAAAATCCTAGATAAATAGTTATCGTGGTGTGCGCAAGCACGCCATACAGAATTCGGCTTATAGATTCAGGGATATGAAAGACGCCAGCGTAAAGCTGGCGTCTTTCTCCGTATGGCCATTTTTGGTATAGTAATGACAAATATGAAACGATTTCTCAACATTTTTCATCGGGAGATAAACGGTATTCATCAAGCCGCTTATCTCCTTGGTTTTTTTGCTTTACTATCGCAGATATTGGCCTTATTCAGAGATCGTTTGTTGGCGGCCTCTTTTGGTGCTAGTCAAACACTTGATATCTACTACGCCGCTTTTCGATTACCTGACCTCATTTTTGTTTCGGTGGCCTCAATGGTTTCAATCTCTGTCTTGATTCCTTTCATGATGGATAGGTTAGAAGAAAACAAAGAGGAAACAAAAAGATTCGTCAATGCAATCAGTACCGCTTTTGGGTTAGTAATGATTGCCACTATTACAGTGGCTTATTTTGTAATTCCACATGTGACAGGTTATCTTTTTCCTGGTATTACTGATCCGCTCAAAGAGGCACTTCTTATCAAATTGGCACGCCTACTTCTCTTATCCCCGTTATTTTTAGGAATTTCTAACCTTCTAGCAAGTATTACCCAGCTATATAAGAGATTTTTTCTATACGCTCTCAGCCCGGTTCTATACAACGCCTCCATTATTTTTGGAATTGTGTTTCTTTATCCACATTTTGGTGTGACAGGTGTGGTGTACGGGGTGATTATTGGTGCTTTTCTTCATTTTGCTATTCAAATTCCTTTTATTTTTTCTACAGGACTCCTTCCTCGTCCAGTTTTAAATTTTAAATGGAGTGAAATTAAGGAAGTTTTTTTGATTTCTATACCTCGAACCTTTACACTTTCTGCCAATAACATCGCTTTAATTTTTGTTACTGCATTTGCCTCTGAAATGTTCGCCGGTTCTATTTCTGTTTTTAACTTCTCTCTCAATCTCCAGTCGGTACCCCTTTCAATTATTGGGGTGAGTTACTCTATGGCTGCGTTTCCAACTCTTGCTAAATTATTTTCAGAAGGTAATAGAGAGCGTTTTGTCGAACAGGTAGTAGTGGCTGCCCGACACATAGTCTTTCTCTCTATGCCTGTTATCGCTCTGTTTATCGTCCTACGTGCTCAAATTGTCAGAACAATCCTTGGTTCCGGTCATTTTAATTGGTCTGATACGCGCCTCACTGCGGCCTGTTTAGCGTTGTTTTCCTTTTCTTTGGTAGCTCAAAGTCTGAACCTTCTGTTTGTTAGAGCCTACTATGCTGGAGGAAACACCAAAAAACCGTTGTATGTTAATTTGGCGACGACTATTGGTGATATAGGTTTTCCTTTTTTGTTGATTATTCTTTTTAATCATTCGCAATTTTTTCAATATTTTATCGAGAGCCTATTTAAGGTAGACGGAGTGCCTGGAAGCATCGTTCTAATGTTGCCTCTTGGATACTCAATAGGAGAGCTTGCTAATCTAATAGTGTTTTGGTGGTTTTTTGAAAAAGATTTCGGCGGTTTTTCAAGACCATTGTTTCGCACAATAAGACAGAGTTTTTCTGCTTCGGTAATCATGGGCTTTACTGCCTATTCGTTTCTTCCATTTTTCGCTTCGATCTTTGATATAAATACTGTTTTAGGGGTTTTTCTTCAGGGATTTTTGTCAGGTCTTATGGGCATAGCGATGGGAGTATTTATCTTTATTGTTCTCGAAAATAAAGAGTTTATTGAAAGTTATAAGGCGCTTCATTCTCGTGTTTGGAAGACAAACAACATTATTGTTGCCGAACAAGAAGATTTGCTAAGATAGCTGAAATTTAAGGCTTTTTCTGATACTATAGGAAAACTATGAACCTTGGTCATATTCGTAATTTTAGCATCATAGCCCACATTGATCACGGCAAATCGACCTTAGCGGATCGAATGTTGGAAATTACCCATACCATCGAGAAACGCAAAATGAAGGAGCAGGTGCTTGATAATATGGAGCTTGAGCGAGAAAAGGGTATTACCATCAAGATGCGACCTGTACGTATGGAGTATCCTCACGACGGGAAGCATTACGTTCTTAATTTAATTGATACTCCCGGGCACATTGATTTTTCGTACGAGGTATCAAGAGCTCTGAAGGCTGTGGAAGGGTCTATTTTGCTCGTGGACGCTACTCAGGGTGTACAAGCTCAAACTCTTACCACTCTTGGTATGGCGCGCGCTCTAGGACTTACCATCATTCCGGTTCTTAGTAAGATTGATTCACCTTTGGCTAGAATTACAGAGGTGAAGGAAGAGGTCATCCGATTGCTTGATTGTAAGGAGGAAGATATTTTAGAGACTTCTGGTAAGACTGGTGAGGGCGTTGAGGATTTGTTGAACGAAATTATTAAGAGAATTCCTCCACCAGACGAGGAAATTATTGATAGTCCGAGCTTCCGTGCGCTTATTTTTGATTTTCAATATTCAAACCATAAAGGAGTTATTGTTTATGTTCGTGTAATTGACGGAAAGGTGGCAAAAAATGCTCAGTTGGTATTTAAAGTGGCCAATGAAAAGTTCATTGCGCTTGAAGTTGGAATATTCTCCCCAGAGGAAACTCCTCGTGAATTTTTGGGTGCTGGTGAGATTGGCTATATCGTGACCGGTATTAAAAAGCCGGGTATTGCCTCAGTAGGAGACACAATTACCTTATCAAAAAGTCCACTTCCAGAATTATCTGGATATATGACACCAGCTCCTGTGGTTTGGGCTTCGATTTATCCTGAAAGTCAGGACGATTTTGACTTACTTCGTCAGGCCTTAGGAAAGCTACGTTTGTCAGATTCATCTTTCTCTTATGAAGAAGAATCCTCAGGAAGTCTTGGACGTGGTTTTCGTTGCGGCTTCCTAGGTTTACTTCACTTGGAGATTATTGCAGAGCGTTTGAAGCGAGAGTTCCAACTTGAGCTTATTATTGCTACACCATCTATTACATATGAGGTTGAGTATAAAAATGGACAAAAGAAAACTATCTATTCTCCTTCACTTTTTCCTGATCAGCATGAAATAGTGAAAGTGATGGAGCCTTGGGTAACAGTCAAAATCATTACTCCGTCTAGCTATGTAAATATACTGATGCCTTTACTATTTGATTATGAAGGGGAGGTGGGTGATTCCGAAACTTTCGGTGATGGGCGTACAGCACTTACTATTCAAATGCCTCTTCGAGAGCTTATGCGTAACTTTTTTGATGCTTTAAAGAGTGCTTCCTCTGGCTTTGCTTCACTTTCATATCAATTTTCTGATATGAGGCAGGCAGATGTATCTCGCCTTGATATTATGGTGGCAGACGAGCCTGTAGTGGCATTTTCTAGGGTTGTGGCCAATCGTCGCATTGAAGAAGATGCTGAGAAAGCAGTGGAAAAGTTGTATGGAATTTTACCAAGACAGATGTTTGCTACAAAAATTCAAGGCAGAGGCTTGGGTAGAATTATTTCCTCACGAACATTGCCCGCTATGCAGAAAAACGTAACCCAGCACATGTATGGTGGAGATCGTACTAGAAAGATGAAACTTTGGAAGAAACAGAAAGAGGGAAAGAAGCGCATGAAGGCGGAAGGTACGGTGAATATCCCACACGAGACGTTTCTCAAGATGATGAAAAGTGAGTAATCTATCGAAAGAATGCGGAGAAGGTGAATAGAACCATGCTTAATACTACGAGGATACTTAGTACCATGTATGTTGCGTTCATCACTTTTCGGCCTTTTTTAGTCCAAAGCATAATGATATATAATACAGGGATATGAAAGAATTTCAAGAGAAGCGCCGTAGAAGAAGACTTCTATATTCCAAATTCTCCGTGGTTTTTATGATCTTTGTGGTTATAGTTATGGCTCGAGCCACTTGGAGTGTCTATCAGAAAGAAAAGGAGAGCCGCGCTAATATGTTGTTAGCAAATAATTCATTGGCCGAACTTCAAGCAAGGCATGATCTGTTGGGTCAGCAAGTTAGTCATCTCGAAACTTCAGAAGGCCAAGATGAGGCGATTAGAGAGAAATATCAGGTGGAAAAGCCAGGGGAACAAGTGGTTGTTATAGTTAATGCCACTTCTGGTTTACCAGTACCAGATGAAGGGCAAGGTGTTCTTCAAAAGATTTGGGATGGGTTCATGCATATCTTTAAAAAATAGGAGAGGTGTAGTATAAAGTATGGAGCATGAAGAAGAAAGGGGTGTGAGCGAGATTAGTTTAGTGGCAGAACTTGTGCTTCCCAAGCATAGGGCACCGGTCCGATTCCGGTATCTCGCACAAAAGGAAACAGTAATAAATTCTAGCATTTAGGGCCTAACATATTGATAAATTTCGATACTTGCGCTTGTTTGTGGGTGGGATATAATTAGCTCATGAAAAACGTATCAATTTATTCCACAGCCACTTGTACATATTGCAAGCAGGCCAAGGATCTTTTAACAGAAAAGGGTATTGCTTACAGTGAATATGACGTTGGCACAGATTTAGAAAAGAGAAAGGAGATGATAAATCTCACAGGTCAGATGGGTGTGCCTGTTATCAAGGTTGGCGATGAGGTTATGGTTGGGTTCAGTAAAGAGCAACTTTTAAAAGCTTTGGGAATCTAATAAAAACTATTAAAACAGCCCGGCGATTGCCGGGCTGTTTTAATTCTGATAGGCTACAGTTTATTGCCGCCGTAGTTCAATGGATAGAACAAGACACTCCTAACGTCTAGATGTAAGTTCGACTCTTGCCCAGGGCACATATGGAAGAATATTTAGATATATTAGATAAAGACGGAA
>CAJBRS010000017.1 GCA_903958115.1 uncultured bacterium
GGGGCACCAATTAACCAAAACAAATTATGAAATCAGAAATATTAATCACAAAGCCACAGCCAGAATATGAGCTTATTGATAGTGGAGAGGGGGAAAAACTAGAGAGGTACGGCGAAGTACTCTTGCGTCGACCTGACCCACAGGCACTGTGGAATAAAAAATTATCTAAGGAAGCTTGGGATAAAGCTGACGGGCGTTTTGTTAGGCCAGAAGGTCAGAAAGGGGGTATCTGGAAGATGAGTAAAAATGTTCCAGAAGAGTGGCAAATCAATCTTGGTAGTTTAAAGTTTTGGATTAAACCAACATCTTTCAAACACACTGGAGTTTTTCCAGAGCAGTTACCAAATTGGCAAAAAATGAATGATGTTATCAAGAAGAAAGTAGCTAGTGGCAAAAAGGATATTCAGGTTCTTAATTTGTTTGGATATACTGGTGGAGCGACTTTGGCTTGCGCGAAGGCTGGTGCGGCCGTAACACACGTTGATGCCTCTAAGTCAGCTGTTACTTGGGCTAATGAAAACGCGGAACTTTCTGGATTGAAGAATTTACCAGTTCGTTGGATTTTGGAAGATGCTTTGAGTTTTGTAAAAAAAGAAGTTAAAAGAGGAAAAAAGTATGACGGTATCATCATGGATCCCCCAGCTTTTGGAAGGGGTACTAAAGGTGAGGTCTGGAAGATTGAAGACGACCTCCTTCCACTTTTGAAAGTTTGTTTTGAGCTTTTATCTGACGATTCATCTTTTTTCTTGATCAATGGCTATGCTTCTGGGTACTCAGCTACTGCTTACCATAATAATCTTGAAGAAATCGTGGAAAAATATGGTGGCAAGATAGAAAGTGGCGAATTGGCTATAGAAGAAAAGACCGATTCCTCTGAAGGGTATGGCCGATTACTGCCTTGTGGTATTTTTGCCAGATGGACTAAAGTTTGATAGGATATTGCCTAATGGAGCCACAAATTCAGCAGGAATTGAAGCAATTAGTAGATTTGACAGAGGAAAATAATCGAATTTTAAAGAAGATGCAGAGGTCTGCTATGTGGGCCAATTTCTTCCAATATATTCGTTGGGCTATAATTTTAGCCGTTACAGTTGGAACTTTTTATTTTCTTCAGCCAGTTATTGTAAAGATTAATGATATTTACAGCACAATGACAGGCAGTCACTTACCTGATTTCCAAAATTTGCTGAAAAAGTTTTAGGATTGGTTCCAAAGACAATGCCGAGGTAGCTCAGTTGGTAGAGCATTTCCCTGAAGAGGAAGGGGTCGGCGGTTCGAGCCCGCCCCTCGGCACCCGTAAGCTTCGTCAAAGCATCATAAACAAAATAAATACCCACCATTTTGGAGAGTAAGGCTTGGTCTAGCGGCCACGAGCGCTCTCTGAAATGGTGGGTATTTATTTTGTTTATGATGCTTTGACGCGGAGCTTCGTCTGACGATCTTTGTCGATCTTCGGTAGGCGGATTGTTAGTAGGCCGTTATTTTCTGTAGCCTCAGCCCCCTCTACATCTACTTCGTGTGGCAATAAGACTGTTCTGGAAAAACTTCCCCAATATAGTTCTCGATGGAAATAGTCATCCTCTTCAACAGTCTTGTCTAGGTCCCTCTTACCTTTTATTGTAACCATGTCTCTTGAAAGAGAGATGTCTAAATCGTCTCGCTTAACCCCAGCCACTAAGGTTTTTATTATAATTTCATTGGGAGTTTGATATACATCTACTGTCAGTTGACCAATATTTCCGTCGTCTTCAATCCATCCTATATTAGAATTGCTGGCAGAACTTCCTTTTGGAATGAGTTTTTTTGATGGTGCAACAGTCGCAACCTCTTCGGCGATCTCTTCCTCCTCTTCGTAGTCA
>CAJBRS010000018.1 GCA_903958115.1 uncultured bacterium
CTACCCAATCCTTTACCTTTATCAAACGAGCTTCTATCTTATCTAATGTGGAATGAAATACAATTCCAGCATTATGCAGATTAACAAGAGAAAGCGTTCTGCGCAAGGCAAACCATTTTTGTTTTATAACATGGTCTGTCTTGTGGCCACGAGAGAAAAAGATATAGCTCTTCCCTGTCTTTTCCTTATACAAACCAGCTCCGAGCATTGTTACAATGCCAAGAAGCGAGCCGATAAAAAATATTAAGGGAATAACCATAAACGATTATCTTACTTGCCACCGACAGAAAAACGAGAGAATCGAACAATTTCTGTCTTCTCACCAAATTTTTGAACAGCATTTGAAATAAGAGTGGCGATAGTCAAATCATCATTCTTAATAAATGGCTGCTCAAGTAAAATCTTGTCGGCAAAGTATGAGGTGATCTTGCCCTCTAAAATTTTTGCTTTCAATTCTTCCGGCTTACCTTCTGTCTCCTTGGCGAAAACTTCTGATGCCTTTGCTCTAGCAGCTTCGTCAATATCTCCTGAAGACAAAAAATCTGGATTAGTAGCAGCAACCTGCATTGCAATGTCTCTAGCAAGAGCTTTAAATTCTTCGTTATTAGATACGAAATCAGTCTCACAGGCAAGCTCCACAATAGCCCCCACAGTGCCGTTACCGTGTATATAGGAAGCGATAACACCAGCCCCTAGAGTACGATCACCCTTCTTAGCAGCCACTTCAGCACCCTTCTTGCGTAAAAGTATAAGAGCCTTTTCCATGTCGCCACCAGCTTCTTCTAGAGCCTTCTTACACTGCATAACAGAGATACCTGTTTTGTCTCGCAAATCCTTAATTTGTTCTGTGGTGATCATATTTTTTTAAAATATTAAGTATCTAGTATGAAGTATGGAGAAAAGAAAATTACTCCCTTTCCTGCTTCATACTCTATACTGCTTTTGTAATTTTGCCTGACTTATAAGCCTTAACAATTTCATCAATGAAAAAGGCTACGCTAGAAATAGAAGCGTCGTTACCAACAATAGGATACTCAAGCCCTTTAATATTATTATCAGAACCACAAAGAGCAATAACTGGAATTTTCTTGTCCTGAGCTTCTTTAATGGCGATGTGTTCCTTTTTAGCGTCGATAACAAAAACGGCTCCTGGCATAGAATTTAGATTGGTCAAACCAAAGAAAAACTTGTTTAGGTTTTCAATTTCTCGATCAATGAGTAGACGCTCCTTCTTTGTGTATTTTACCAACTCACCTTTTTCTTTTTGAGAATTTAGACTATGAAGCTTCGCAACACGGCTCTTAATTTCTTCAAAGTTGGTTAAAGTACCACCAATCCATCTTCCAGCAACATACGGCATATCGATTGATGAAGCTCCTCGAAGAATAGCTGGTTTCGCTTCATTCTTGCTACTAACAAAAAGAATGCTCTTTCCTTCACCAGCAATCTTTTTCACAAAATCTTTAGCAGATTCAAGTAATTCGTTTGTCTTTTCTAGGTTAATTATCTCTACCTTATTTTTAACCCCGAAAATGTAAGGGGTGGATGAAGGGTGGCGGCGAGAACGGCTAAAGCCGAAATGAGCCCCTGCTTTAAACATGGTCTCGATAGCCTGATTGCTGGTTGTATTCGTTGTTGACATAGGTAGCGGTCAGTTTAGCAAAAGTCTGCTTTTAACGCAATAGCAAGAGAGAAAACGGGGGCTATCTCCCCCGTTTTCTCCAAATAAATCTTAGTTCTCAATGATTGTGGGATTTACTGAACAACTAGCGGTTTTACTAACAACAGAGTTAAGCCCTCGACTAATACATCGAAGAGTATAGGTGGCCGAGGAGGTCAAAGCCCCTCCTTGCATTGATGCGGTACTGTCACCATTGGTATCAAGTATTATGGCTTGATCATTAATACCTACCCCATTCAAGGTACAAGAATTGGCCCCTTGAATACTCCAATTCAAAGTACATTTTCCTCCTGATTGAACACGAGCGGGACTAGATGTGAATTCGATATTAGCCGAAGAAGCTGGAGGGTTACAGCTAGCAACCCCGTCTGTGGTAGAACACCCATTCAAACAGCCACCATTAGATACCGTCACACCACAACTATCAACCAAATTACCTGTAGTAGAAGAACAGAATGTTCCAGGAGTTGTAACACAAGTACAAATATTACTAGGGTTTAAAGATTCCCCCGTTGGACAATTTGTACACGTTCCAGCATCAGTAGCCCCATTTGAACATACCGAGTCATTTATATTTATTGTATATGAAGACCAATCAGAAGTAGCCCCCTGAGAGTCTTGTGCCATCACCTCAAACGTCTTTGCTCCAGATGTTGCCCAAGCAAAACTTCTACTTAACCCAAAACCAGATGGAGAAAGCTCCGTCCATTGATCTACTACTCCATTATTGTTCCAGTCAAATCCGTACATTATATTATCTCCGTCTTGATCTGTTGAGGAAGCGTTGAAGATGTACGAGGTTGTAGTGGTGCCAGTTGTAGGGCCTGTGATTATAGGTGCTGTAGGAGGATGATTGTCTGGGGAAACATCAGTAGCGGTTAGGTTGTAGGTGATAGTTTGACTAGGAATATTCACAACATAGGTCCCTGGTGAAACACTACGCCCCATCCCAGAATCATATGGGTAAGCAATTCCATAATTATCAACTTGTAACGGAACATTATTGCCATAACATCCAGCGCTTTGACCTCCTACAATAGACCCAGTTCTAGTATCGTAATACCTATAATAAAATTTACCGTAGGTAGAGCTAAAATTAAACTTCGGAGCTATTGCCCCTGCCGTGGTCACAGTACAATCCTGTGTTGTGGCTGATGTTGCAGTACAGGTCATACCAGAAGTATTTGTGATTGTCTGAGATGACAGAGGAGCAAGAACAAGAGGAATATAAACATCAAAATAAAAACTGTAGGAATAACCCAAAATAGAACCAACATCATGATAATGGGTAACAAAATCTTTAGAAGAACAAGATAATGCTGAAGGAGTAGCACTATCTCTCCATTCTCCGTAAGGAGAATCTCCTGAAAAACCTGTTCCAAACCAAGAAATATCTTGGGAAGTCTGTGGAAGCAGAGAAAGTGTCAGATGAGTTCCTACAGGCACAGAAGAACCATCTGCAATTATTGCCCCTGTATCTTTATTTTTAATCTGAGCATGATAAGTCACAGAGACATTAGGATTTTGAAGGGCGGGTGTCCACCAAGATCCTCCCCAACGATTTGCGAAATTATCTAGATTAACCACAGAAGTACCGCTCCACACCACATCTTTTGCTTCGGCCTTAGGAGTAGACAATATCACCCCTAAAGTAATTAAACCAAACAACAAAAAGACTGAAAAAGTTTTTTGCATATTAATCTTCTTTTTTGCTTTGACCCAAAGAGCTAATGCAACCAAGACAACAATCAGAAGTAAGCTAATAATGAAAGCTCTCAGATCTGAGCCTTCTCCTCCTTTTTTACATTTTGTTGGGTCAAGCTTATTGCAGTCATACACAAGAGTTGAGCTTCCAACAAGTACTCCTGCATGATAGATCTCTGAAACTAAAGAAAAACTTGCTAGATCTCTCGAAGGTATAAAATCTTTTTTCACAGCCATCATTGCTCCTGTAATTGAGCCATCATAAGTATAAGAGGTAACCTCGTTACCATTTGAGTCTACAATTTTTAGAACAACCTTATTGTCTTCTACTACGTTGGAAGTACCGCTATTATTTACACAAGCAAAGACTGATGAGTTAGCCCCTTCCTTTAGAGGATATTGCAATATCGAAGGAAAACTCAAACGAACCTTGTCTACTCCAGTTCTGACAAAACGAAAATCTGCTACTGACTTGGCATCTTTATAATTTAGCTCGGCCACAAGGTAATACACAGCCTCGGTATTATCCTTAATATTTATCGAGACATTGCTAGAAGAATTAGCCTTAACTAAAGTACTCGTGGATATCGTCCTGATCAAATTGTTCTCAGTAAGAGCATCCCAACTGTAAAGCTTCCATGTCACGCCGACATTTTGTTCTACATTAGTAGTGTTGTTTACCTTTATCGAAATATTTGCAGGATCTTGTGGATCGATCTGTGGAGGAAAAGCTGCAAAATGATAGGCCTCACCATTTATAGTTGCGGACGTTTTATCAAATTCAACACCGGAAGAAACACCACTAACAGAGAAACTAAACGTATTTCCAATAACATCATCGGTAAAGCTAAGACCTAAAAGATTAAACTTTCTATCAGTAACAAAATACGTAGCAAGCTTGTAGTCACCTACCTTAGAGGCTAGTGGAACTTTCCAAGAAAATGATACCGGCACCGTACCACTTGCTGCTATAGAAAGATCATCTACTGCAATAAATTGGTCAACAACATCTGGACCATTAGAGTCCTTTCCTATTCCCCTTTCTCTAAATATTTTTACATACAGAGAACCCCCTACCACCGGATAGCTGTTGTTGTTTCGAATATTCCCTACAAATTGCATCGTCATGCCAGGGAGAGCATTTTTATTCAAAGAAGATATATCTGCATCGATGCTTCCAAAATTATAATAATCGAAGCAATTAACAGTGTTAGATAAAGAGGTGGAAGTAGGGGTAGAAGCAGAAACACCAACAGCAGAAGGCGGAATATTTGGATTGCTAGAAGTGGACACAACAATACTAGGCCCTTTAGTAGTTAGTCCAGCCTGAGCTGTCTCAGTAGGAGTCTTAGAGTTTAGAATTGCCTGTATTTCTGCTGGAGAGAGGTATTTAGCGGCATCTGGGGAGATTCCATAATCTTCCAAAGTATGTTTTTCCTGTGCCCCGACAAAAGCACTGAATCCTGTAAATACAAAAACTGCCACCAAAACAAACACCGACATTTTTTTAAACATGGCTAATGTAGATAAATTTTAATAGTAATATTTACTATTAATTGTAACACGAAAAAACTTGTGCTTCGTTTTCAGCACAAGGTTATCCACATGAGCCATTAAACAGGTTTATTTATAGCCTCAATTATAGGATCAAGATTCCCTTCAAAAATAGTCTCTATATTATGCCAAGATTCTTTTATGCGATGATCTGTAATACGATCTTGTAAAATATTATAAGTACGAATCTTTTCAGAACGATCTCCGGTTCCTATCTGTTCTTTTCTATCAGCCGAATATTTTTTAGCTTCCTCTTCCTCTTTTAAAGCTTCAAGTTTAGCTATAAGAATAGACATGGCCCTCTCACGATTCTTGAGCTGACTTCTTTCTGCTGTACTGCGCACATCAATGCCCGTTGGCTTGTGGATCAAACGCACTGCCGTTTCAACTTTGTTTACATTTTGACCACCAGCACCACCAGAACGAGATGTTTCGACTTCAATATCTGTAGGTAAAATTACAATACTGGTCTTTTTTCGTATTGGTAAAATAGCCACTGAAGCAGTGGAAGTATGAACTCTTCCAGACTTTTCCGTTTCTGGAATTCTTTGAATACGATGTACTCCAGTCTCGTAGCGCATCATGCGATACACCTCCCTACCCTTGATTTCAAACGAAGCCTCCTTGTATCCTCCAATGGAATTCTTAGACTCATCTAATACTTTTACCTGCCATCCTTTCATTGCTGCATACTTTCTATACATTGAAGCTAACTGCTCTGCAAAAAGAGCGGCCTCATCTCCACCAGCACCAGCCCTAACCTCCAAAACAATTTCATTAGGAAATTTTTCTTCTTCTTTTTCTTCTTTTACTATCGATTCAATCTGAGTCAATAATGATTCTTTCTGCAAACGAATAGTCTCTAGCTCTTCATCGGCCATTTCTTTCATCGAAGGATCAGAGGTCATAGCCAAAACATCAGCTTCTTGTTTAAGAAGCCTCTCTATTTCAGACGCGAGAAATGCCGTCTTTGGGTTTTCTTTATAAATAGATAGATCCATAAGAACTACAAAACCCTACTTTGAGGATTTTGTAGATTTCTTTGCTTTTGCACCTGCAGCACGATTCTTGAATCGCTCTACACGGCCAGCTGTATCAAGCACCTTCTCATTTCCAGTATAGAATGGGTGGCAAGCACTACAGATTTCAACTTCAATTTTCTCTTTAGTAGAACCAAAAGAATACTTGGCGCCACAAGCGCAAGTTATGTCTGCTTTAGGGAAATATGTTGGATGTGTGTCGGTTTTCATAGGTTTGGAGAGTATAACAGACTTCTAATTACCCTGCAAGAGATCAATATTATTCTGGATCTTTGTGGCTATACCCATAACGCTGTCTCCGTAGGAGGTATTGCCTGACCCACAGCTTCTTCCAGAATAGTATTTACAAGCGGCATTTCTCTCAGAACTATAGCTGCCAGACACCGCTCCGAGATTTCCTAGGTATATAGACGAAGCCATAATAGCGTCTGGTGGATTGTATGGATCAGGAGGATTGTGTCCTGTGACAGAAGATATCTGCGACTCCATTAAATCCCAAGTGGAAGCAATAAATTGAGAAGGTCCCATACCTCCCCCATATCCAACACTCTGAGGACACGATACAGGTGTATGATAAGGATCGCGACCAAGGGCTACCATCAAATCTAAGAAGGGTTGAACATCCCTACTCTGCTTCATGACACCTCCAACAAATGCCCCTGTTTTTATCTTCACCCCATTACCATCAGTGCCTGTCAAATAACAGGATCCTATATTGGCACCGAGATTTGTTTCTTGGGTCAAGATAGCCAAAACAAAAGCGGGTCTAACCCCCGTCTTAGCAGAAGCGGCTGTAGCATATTGCAAAGCATCACCGAATTTAATAGCGCTAGTATCAAGAAGTGGGAAAAGAGCGTTTCGAATTTTATCAGCCTGAATTTTGTTGGCGGTGATTAAAGATTGATAATTTTTTTGCTGTTGTTTATTTAAAGCTAATAGAGATGCTTTTGATGCCTCGTCTTTTTTGATGGAGGATTGTTCTTGTTGAATACTAGCTCTCAAATCAAGCTCTTGATTACGCTTTTGATCAAGAGTGTTTTTTTCTGTCTCCGTCTGCGCCTTAGCAGTTTCTACTTGGCCAAAAAATGTCTGCAGAGACTGATTGAGAGAATCGTATGCCCCAATATCTACAAAAAACTGTGATAAATCGAGCTTACTTAGGATTACCTCTGGCAAAGAAAATCCATCAATCTGATTAGTCTGCCTAATAATTTGCCCCAAAGAATCCTTACCTTCTGAGATCTTATCTGACAGATTACCGATTACCTGATTTTTTACATTAATGTCCCTACCAAGCTGAGCAATAGCAATGTTATGGGCCTTAATTTTTAATTGGGCCTCAGCAATCTTAGCATCTAGAATAGAGATGTCTCGTGAAATTGAAACGCCCTCTTGTTGTTTTTGATCTAGTATTTTTTGCTGGTCAGCAATTTGCTGTTCAATCTGATCCAGCTGAGCCTGGAGTGCTTGTCTTTGTGCATCAGTTAAAGCTTGCGCTCTAGTAAAAGAAATGGTCGAGGCAACTGCGCCCAAGACGACCAACCCTACAATTACAAAAATAGTTTTTTTAAAGAATGGGGACATACTATTAAAAAGCAAAACCTTCCAGGTTTTGCTTTTGAATCTTTATTTAGCTCCGTCTGTTCCAGCCTCGGCTCCTTCACCTTCTTTAGCCTCCTTTCCTTTCTTCTCAACTTCAATAGCAGATAGATCAACTGGAGCAGTCTCGAGCACTTCTTCTTTTGGTTCAGAAACAAGAGCTACGACTTCTTCTTCAGAGCTAATGAGAGTAACACCAGCGGGTAGCTTGATATCGCCAGCTTTTAATTGGTCATCAAAGGTAGCAAGGCCGGAAATATCAGCAACTAGAACGTGTGGCAAGTCTTTTGGAAGAGCTTCGATCTCAACTTCGTGTAATACCTTTACCAAGATACCACCAAGCTCTTTAATGGCAGGAGCAACACCTTCGAACTCCAAAGGAATATTAACCTGAACTTTCTTACCTTTTTCGATAATGTAAAAATCAGCGTGACGAACTCGGCCAGTAATAGGATCTAGATCAATATCATGAATAAGAGCCTCGTGATCTTCACCAACCCCCTCTAAAACAATAACGGAAGACTCTCCAGCTTTTTCCCAAACCTTTAGAAAATCACCCTCTTTAAGAGCGATCGGAGTGGAGGCTTCTTTGCGCCCGTAAAAAACAGCCGGTATTTTGCCGGTTTCTCGAATATCTTGTAATCTGGTCTTTAAATCTCGTTTTTCTATTGTAAGCGTTAACATAGGGTTCTAGTATACAAAATAGCGAAAAAAAGGCAAGGAAATTGCCACATCGCTTTATCTTTTTTATTACTCCTTACTTATATGAGCCTCGATGTACTCAGTAGTACCACCGACTTTTTTACCGGGATTAAAGATATTTTGTGGGTCAAAAATTTGCTTCACCTCCTTAAATAGGCCGTAGACCTCTGCGCCAAACATTTGCTCAATATAAGGGGTTCGGATAATTCCATCATTATGCTCAGCGGTAATTGTTCCTCCATATTCTTTAATTAGAGAAAAGACTTCCTTGCCTACCGGCACAATCTTAGCCCTCTCACTTTCTTTTGTCAGATCCATCAATGGAATAATGTGATAATTACCATCTCCTGCATGCCCAGCGATATTCGCTTTGATACCATTATCTTTCAAGATTTTTAAGAGCTTTGGTAAAAACTCCGGCATCTTCTCAGGCTGAATACAAAAATCCTCTATAAAAGGGGCTGTGCGCTTACCGTGCACATGCTGACGCAAGAGATTAAAACTCTCACGGCGCATAACCCAATATTTATCCTCCTCTTTTTTATTGTTTAGAATTCTAAATTCGATATGTCTAAAATTTTTCAATTTCTCTACAATGCCGGCCGTCTTCATCTCAATTTGAGACTGAGATTCTTCAGCTAATTCAATGATGACAATAAGCTTTGGGAGTCTGAGCATCTTAATACCCACCCAAGTCTCTGGTAAAAATTCGCTAGCAAATTTCCACAACGCAGTATGAGCTTTCTTTGCAATTTCCGGCATAAAACGGATGCCAAGCTTTAATGTGGCATCGTCAAAAGTTTCCATACTTTCTGGACCAAAAGGCAAAATCTCATTTACAACAGCAGGTAGATCATCCCAAGTCTTAAAGAAAGCGACAATCATTTTTTTAAACGCAGGCTCTTTAATCAGGCGAATCTTTCCTTCTGTCAAAATTCCGAGGGTGCCTTGAGAACCGACAAAAAGCTGTGTTAAATCAAAAATACCTTTTTCCTTATCCCAAACACGCCACAAAGCGTAACCAGAAGAATTTTTGGAGACTTGTGGTTTGGCCTTTTTAATGAGTTCGTAATTTTTTTCTACCAATTCATAAGTTTTCTTATACAACTCCCCTTCGAAATCACCTTGTGCAATCTTCTGCTGGAGCTCCGGCATCGTTAGCGGTTTAATTATGTATTCATTACCATCAGCCAAAACCATTTTTAATTCCAGGACAAAATCACGCGCCTGACCATATCGAAGAGTACGCTCACCCGCTGAATTATTCATAATCATTCCACCAAGAGCAGCCAACTGTTTCGAAGCTGGGTAAACTGGATATGTAATATGCTTTGGTAGAGTCACTTCTTCAAAATCTCTATAGAAAATACCGGGGCCCACGGTAGCTCTGAGAGCTTCAATATCGACTTCCTCCTTTTTAAAATACTTGGTGAAATCCAAAATAATCGACTCATTTAAAGGCCCTCCTGTCATATCAGATCCAGCAGAACGCCCAGTTACTGAAAGTGCTAAGTCCTCTTTTTTATGTAAATTAATGTAATTAACCACACTTTTAACATCTTCTGCATCCTTCGGGAAAATTACCAACTTCGGAACCACACGAAGCAAACTTGCATCATGGCTGTGGTCAGCGATTGTTTTTGCATCATCCAAAACATCTCCTTTAACAAGTTTTTGGAGGTCTTCTTTAAGGTTTAGCATTTTTATTTTTTAGATTACAGATTGTTAAAAAGTCTCAACTTTTTTTCTACCACAACTTCTACCGCTTCAACAGAATTTTTCATAATTTTATATGGAGCTACCTCGTCTGGATTTTCTGCTAAAAATTTCCTCAAGGCATCCGTATATGCAACACGAATCTCGGTATTAATATGAACAACGCTAATACCAGCGGCGATGGACTTTTTAATATCCTCATCTGAATTTCCTGATGCTCCATGAAGTACGAGAGGTACACCAACAGCTTCTTTAATTGCTTTAATGTGTTCGATATTTAACGCTGGCTCGCCACTCTTAATAATACCGTGGACATTTCCAACCGCCGGCGCAAACATATCAATACCGGTCTCGCTAACAATTCTTTTTGCATCCTCAGGAGAAGTTAAAAACGCTGGATCAAGCTCTACACCCTTTGGCAAAGAATCCCAAACCTTTGATGAAGTCCCGATGTACCCAAGCTCTGCTTCAATAATAATATCTCGGCCAGTCTCAGCACTAACCTTTCGAGCATATTCAACACATTGCTTTGTTATTGCGATATTTTCTTCAATTGGCAATTGTGCGCCGTCAAAAATTACTGAGTCATATCCTGCGTCAATCGCCTCTTTCACTTTATCAAATGAATAGGTGTGGTCAGCGTTTAAGAAAATTGGATAGGGTTCGCCAGAAGCATCTTTGTTTGTCTCGCGAAAACTTTTTACAAGTGCTACAGCCTGCGATACTCCCACAAACTCACGCTCACCCTCCGATGTACCAATAATTATAGGCAAATTGAGTTTCTTGGCGGCATTAAAAATACCCCATAGACCCTCGATATTTGAAATATTAAAATGACCAACCGCAACACCTTTTTGTGAAGCCTCCTGAATGTATTGACGTAAAGTTTTCATACTGCAATTTTATCATAGTAAGTATGGAGTATGAAGTATGGAGGGAAGACACAGGCGGCTAGCAGCACTTTGCGAGAAGCTTTCAAAGAGACCGCTCCGGGGCGCTTGCC
>CAJBRS010000019.1 GCA_903958115.1 uncultured bacterium
GTTTCTACTGTTATGAGCGAATTAGGAGGTGAAAAAATCGATATCATTGAATGGTCACCTGAAACCGAAAAATTTATTGAGGATTCCCTTTCCCCTGCTAAAGTCGTCGGTGTTACTCTAAACAAAGAAGAAATGAAAGCTACTGTAGAAGTCGCTGAAGACCAGCAATCGCTAGCCATCGGTAAAGGTGGTCAAAATGTTCGCCTAGCCGCTAAATTAACTGGCTGGAAGATTGATATACAATCAGTTAAAATTGGTAGCGATAGTGAAATGGATAGAGAAATTGAATAATATTATTTAAAAAGTTAACAATTAATTCGAAGTAATCATGAATTCATACATATTATTTGTCGGAGCTAGTGCGATTATCGCAATTTTGTACGCATTATTCTTAGCACGTCACATTCTTAAGAAGCCAGCCGGTTCAGAAAGAATGCAGGAAATCGCTAGCGCTATTCAAAAAGGCGCAGGCGCATATCTCAACCGACAATACAAAACAATCGCAGTTATTGCTGTTGTTCTTATTATCGCTATTGGTTTTCTTCTAAACTGGATCACTGCTCTTGGATTCTTTATTGGAGCTTTGTTTTCAGCATTAGCTGGATACATTGGTATGAACGTTTCAGTTCGTGCCAACGTTCGAACAGCTGAAGCTGCTAAAAAAGGTATTAAAGAAGCTCTTTCAATCGCTTTTCAGGGAGGATCTGTTACTGGTTTTATGGTGGTAGGCCTTGCCCTATTAGGAGTTACCGGATTTTACTCCGCTACTCATAATGTAGGAGCACTTATTGGTCTCGGATTCGGAGCCAGCTTAATTTCAGTTTTCGCACGAGTAGGTGGTGGTATTTTTACCAAAGCTGCTGATGTAGGAGCTGACCTTGTAGGAAAAGTAGAAGCCGGTATTCCTGAAGATGATCCTCGAAACCCTGCCGTTATCGCTGATAACGTAGGAGATAACGTAGGAGACTGTGCGGGTATGGCAGCTGACCTTTTCGAAACTTATGTTGTTACAGCTATCGCTTCAATCCTTCTTGGAACAATCATCTTCAAGGGCTCAAGTACTGTTATTCTTTACCCTCTTGTTCTAGGAGCTGTTTCTATTTTTTCTTCAATTATCGGTACATGGTTTGTTAGTCTAGGTAAAAGTGGCAATATTATGAACGCCCTTTACAAGGGTTTGGCAGTATCAGGTGTTTTGGCTGCAATTGCCTTTTATCCAGTTACAAAAATGTTAATGTCTGCTAACGGCCTATATTCAACATTTTCTTTGTTCGCTTGTGCTATCATCGGACTTCTACTAACAGCCGCATTGGTTGTTATTACTGAATACTACACATCAACCGAATACGCTCCTGTAAAATCAATTGCCAAAGCTTCAGTATCTGGTCACGGAACAAATGTTATTCAAGGTCTTGCTATCTCAATGAAAGCTACTGGCCTTCCTCTTCTTGCTATTGTTGCTTCTATCCTTGGCGCTTATCATTATGCCGGTCTATACGGTATCGCTATCGCCGCTACAAGTATGCTCTCAATGGCTGGTATTATCGTCGCTATCGACTCATATGGACCTATTACTGACAATGCTGGTGGTATTGCTGAAATGGCCGAACTTCCTAAGGAAGTTAGAGATGTTACTGACCCATTAGATGCTGTTGGAAACACTACAAAGGCTGTGACAAAAGGTTACGCTATCGGTTCTGCTGGACTAGCCGCTCTAGTATTGTTTGCTTCTTACACACAAGAATTCACTAAAGCCGGACACACACTAGCTTTTGACTTAGGAGATCCTAAAGTTATTGTTGGTCTATTTCTTGGAGGTCTTCTACCTTATTACTTTGCCGCTCTTTGTATGGAAGCTGTGGGTAAGGCTGCTGGAAAAGTTGTTGAAGAAGTTCGACGACAGTTCCGAGAAATCAAAGGTATTATGGAAGGAACTGCAAAGCCTGACTATGCTAAGAGCGTTGATATCGTTACATTGGCAGCTATCAAAGAAATGATCTTGCCCGCACTTATTCCTGTCGCTGCCCCTATACTTGTTGGGTTTATCCTAGGACCAGTTGCTCTTGGAGGTCTGCTTGTAGGATCAATCGTTACTGGATTGTTTGTCGCTATCTCTATGACATCCGGAGGAGGAGCTTGGGATAATGCTAAGAAATTTATTGAACAAGGTGAACACGGTGGCAAAGGTGGAGATGCACACAAAGCTTCTGTTACTGGGGATACTGTTGGTGATCCTTACAAAGATACAGCTGGACCAGCAATCAATCCAATGATTAAAATCTTGAACATTGTTGCTCTACTTATCGTTGCATTCTTGATTAAGTAATCTAAAAATCTGTGAACGAATACAAAATACTAGGTGTTAAAAATCTGCCTCAATCAGAAGTAGAAATTGAAGTGGAAGTTAGTGCTGAATACTTACAATCATTCTGGACAAAGGCTGTCTCACACGTTGGCGAACATATTGAAATTGCGGGGTTTAGAAAAGGACATATCCCAGAAAATGTTCTCGTTGGAAAAGTTGGTGAGATGAGCATTGTTGAAGAGTCTGCTGAAATGGCTCTCGCCGAAGTTTATCCAAAGATTGTTATCGAAAAAAACATCAATGCTATCGGCCGACCAAAGGTCACCATTACCAAAATGGCAAAAGGCAGTCCTCTTAATTTTAAAGCAGTCACAGCAGTTGTGCCTGAAGTAAAATTGCCGGACTACAAGAAAATTGCCAAAGGAGTAATGTCAAAGGAAGAACCAATAGAAATTACAGAGAAAGAAGTTGATGATGTTATCGAAGAAATTCGAAAAAGTCGTGCCCCTCATGAGCACGACGAACAAGGCAATCACCTTCCTCCAAGAGATTCCGACTTACCTGAGTTCAATGACGAATTTGTAAAGAGTCTAGGAGGTGATTTCACTAGCGTAGAAGACTTCAAAACTAAAGCCCGAGAAAGAATTACTGAAGAAAAAAAATACCGAGCTGTTGAGAAAAAGCGAATTGAAATCCTTGAGGCGATTGCTGAAAAAACAAAAACTGAATTGCCTGAATTATTGATCGAGAGTGAGATTGATAAAACTTATTCCCAATTCGCAGAGAATCTCCAGTCAATGGGATTAGAGGTTAATGATTATCTAAAACGAATTGAAAAAACTGAAGAAGATCTCCGAAAAGAATGGCGCCCTGAAGGTGAAAAACGCGCAAAAATTCAATTAGTAATTAATCAGATTGCTCTTGAAGAGAAAATATCTCCTTCAAAAGAAGAAGTTGAAAAAGAATCAAAGCACTTGATTGAACAGTATAAGGATGCTGATCCAAGACGTGTTGAGATATATGTTGAGACCATGTTAGTTAATGAGAAAGTCTTACAGCTCTTGGAATCGCAGAAGTAGAAACCTAAACAAAAAACTCCTGAAAGAGAGTAAGGCTTGGCCTAGCGGCCACGAGCGCTCTCTTTCGGGAGTGTTTTTGTTTAGGTTTCCAATTCTACACATCCAATAACTACAAAAATCCTACGACAGCAGTAATAGAGACGTCACAGCAATGGCGGCTGTTTCCGCCCGGAGGATTTGGGAACCTAAATTACAAATGAGGATGTTTTTTGAACGAAACATTTCAAGTTCTTTTTCTGTCCAACCTCCTTCTGGGCCGATCAATATTGCTATATTTTTTGAATCATCCTTATCAGAAATTTTAAATTGCTTTCCAGATGGATCAAAAGCCAAAAAATTCATCTTTTCTTCATCTTGATTTGATAGTCTTTCCAGAACCACATCGAGATACTCGGGCGTGTTCAACGTCGGTAAAGTCACCCTCCCCGACTGCTCGCTCGCCTCAATTAATATTTTTCGAGCCCTCTCCATATTCAAACCTTTCTTTTCACTCCTCTCGCTTATTATTGGTAAAACATGTGAAACCCCTAGCTCAGTAGCCTTTTGAATAACCCATTCGAAGTTATCTTTCTTAATTAATGCGGCCAGTAACCAAACCTCTACCGCCTTTTTATCCCCTTTATTATTAGGTTTCTCACGTTTCTCAATAACGTGTAACACTAGCTCCTTCTTAGTTAATGAAACAATCCCACAAAGAAACTCCCCACCCAAGCCGTTGAAGAGAAGGACCTCCTTACCACTCTCTGAGAGCCTGAATACATCCTTCAGCTGATGAATTAAGCCCTCGTCTGAAATAACAACGTTATTTCCGACAACCAACTCCTTATCAAAATAAAATCTGTGTAACCTCATGGAACTAGTATATCAAGTTTTTTAAAATTTGATTTTTCTCTCTTTTTGCTATACTTTGTCTACTATCTTATTAGTCTAATCCCAAACAATCATGTCAATGCTAATTCCAACAGTCTTAGAAAAATCTCAATTCGGAGAACGAGCCTATGATATTTATTCACGCCTATTAAAAGAACGCATAATCTTCCTAGCCGGACCAATAGACGACGATGTTGCCAATCTTGTTATAGCTCAGCTTTTATTTCTTCAGTTTGAAGATTCAAAAAAAGACATTCTTCTTTATATCAATTCCCCTGGAGGTTCTGTTTCTGCGGGTCTCGCAATTATCGATACAATGATGCATGTTAAACCAGACGTTCAAACTGTATGTGTCGGCATGGCCGCCTCAATGGGAGCTGTTCTTCTTTCTGCTGGGGCCAAAGGAAAACGTTTTGCTCTACCAAACGCCCAAGTTATGATCCACCAACCATCAGGTGGTATGGAAGGACAAGCTAGCGACATCGAAATCACCGCAAAACAAATTCTAAAGCTACGAGAAAATCTGAATAAAATTTTGGCTAAAAATACCGGAAAGACACTATCTCAAATTGAAAAAGATGTTGATCGAGATTTTTACATGTCAGCCGAAGAAGCTAAAAAGTACGGAATTGTCGACAAGATTTTCTAAAAGTCAAAAATACCCAAAAAAACGAGTGTACTAATTAGAGACTAAGACTCGGGCAAGCGCCCCGGAGCGGTCTCTAATTAGTACACTCGTTTTTTTGGGTATTTTTGACTTTTGGCTAATTAATGGCTATTATGCGAGTATTACACATTTAATTTAGTACTCGTTTTTCTACTACTTATATTTCAAACTTTATGTTTCACCTAACTGAAGAATCTTGAGAAAAAGAAAGGAATAACTAAGACATAGAAGAGGGGTACAGATATATACATGTCATTAAAAATAATCGCTTTGGTAGCAATACTCTTCGGAGTAATCGGCGCCGTTGTAGGATATTTTTTGCGAGTGATCATCGCCCTTGGACGCAAAGGTTCAATGGAGATCGAGATCAAGCAAAGAATGCTGGAAGCTAATGAGCAAGCAAAAAAAATCACCTTGGAAGCTGAAAAGGAGGCTGCCGAGATTCTTCGTGTTACTCGAGAAGAAATGAAAGAGAGAGAAGAAAAACTAAAGAAAACAGAAGATCGATTAATAAACAAAGAAGAATTGCTAGACAAAAGACAAACTGATCTTGAAAAAGAATCTGAAAATCTAAAGAATAAACAAGAAGAAGTAAGAGTTACTAAAGAGAAGTTAGACTTGGTAGAAAACCAGAAAAAAGCAGAATTAGAAAAGCTATCAAACCTTTCTGCAGACGAAGCTAAAAAAGAGCTCATCAATGTTGTAGAAAAACAATCTGAGGAAGATTTAATGATACGAATGCAGAAGCTGGAAAACGGAAATGCCGAGAAATTAGAGCAAAAGGCTAAAGAGATTTTGACAACATCTATTCAACGACTAGCCAGCTCTGTTAGCCAAGATATATTCACCACTAGCGTGGCAATTCCGTCCGACGAAATAAAAGGAAAGATTATCGGAAAGGAAGGAAGAAATATTAAAGCATTTGAGAGAATCACGGGAGTCGAAGTAATCGTCGATGACACCCCAGGGACAATTATAATTTCTTCATTTGACCCAATAAGACGACAGATCGCAAGAGTTGCTTTAGAGGCATTAATATTAGATGGAAGAATTCAACCAGCCAAGATTGAAAAAGAAGTTGAAAAAGCAAAAGGTGATATCAATAAAATAATAAAAGAAAAAGGAGAACAAGCTGTATATGAAACAGGGGTATTTAATCTTGATCCTAGAATTGTTTCCATTCTTGGACGTCTATATTTTAGAACAAGTTATGGACAGAATGTCTTACAACACTCTGTAGAAATGGCCCATATTGCAGGAATGATTGCTGAAGAAATTGGTGCTAATGTTGCTGTAGCTAAGGCAGGAGCATTGCTTCACGATATCGGCAAAGCACTTGATCATGAGGTGGTTGGAACCCACGTTGAAATCGGACGAAGAATTCTACAGAAATTCGGTGCCAGCGAAGAAATCGTGAAAGCTATGCAAGCTCATCACGAGGAATATCCTTACGAGACACTGGAATCAATGATTGTGCAGACAGCTGATGCCATCTCTGGAGGACGCCCTGGCGCCAGAAGAGACAGCGTAGAAAATTATCTAAAACGATTAGGAGACCTAGAGGCTATCTCTAATTCATTTCCAGGAGTTGAGAAGTCATACGCTCTACAAGCTGGACGCGAGGTTAGAGTTTTTGTCTTCCCAGAACAGATTAGCGACCTAGAAGCTCAAAAAATGGCTAGGGATATAGCTGTTAGGATAGAAAACGAACTTAAATACCCTGGAGAAATTAAGATAAGTGTCATCAGAGAATTGAAAGCTATCGAGTTTGCTAGATAAAAAAACGAATATTTCGAGCCTATTGCTTAAAATATGGCTTAATATATAATTACTAGCAAGGTAATTGGGTCGAATTAATATTTTTAAAAAATAAAAAATATGAACAAAGCAGCAATCGTAGATGCCGTTCAGCAAGTTCTTGGAGGAACAAAGGTTCAAGCAGAACAAGCTGTCGACACCGTTATTGATTCAATTGTTAATTCACTAAAGAAGGGCGACGAAGTTTCAATCGCAGGATTGGGTATCTTCTCAGCAAAGCAGCGAGCAGCAAGAACAGCTCGAAACCCTCGAACTGGTGAAGCTATCAAGGTAGCAGCTATGCGAGTACCAAAATTCCGCGCAGCTAAGGCCCTAAAGGAAGCAGTTAAGTAATCATTTTCTCTAGAGAAAAAACA
>CAJBRS010000020.1 GCA_903958115.1 uncultured bacterium
CCCCAGACTCAACACGACAAGTTCTGGATTGATACTAATTGAACCGGCCAAGAGTAAATTTATACTCATGAAGAAACTAAAGAAAGCAGCCAACCAAGTAAAACCGCCAAGAAGCAGACCGACACCAACAACAATCTGTCCGTAGGAAATAATAAATGCCCAATTACCAGAATGAGGTAAAACTATATTGTGCAAAAACCAACTATACCAAGGAGAAATATCGTGAGTATTTTTTATAAAACTACTAAGAGCGCTTCCTGAGGTCTTTCCTACCCAGGAAGAAGCATTGATTTTTTCATATCCAGATTGAAACCATTGCCAACCAACATAAAGACGGACAACGAGCCAAAACCAAGACATCTTTATATCTTTAAAGAAGAAATTGATCACCCTAAAATTATATCACAATCGTCTATTTTTTAGATGACAACCTAGGAGGAAGACTTTCAACAATACTTTTTGCAATTATAGATGTCCCAGTAACAGAACCGCGAACAATAATAGTATCTCCTACTTGGATGTTTGAGATAGTTACATTTGAGGCGTCCACTGTATAAGTAGTGGTAGCATTCTTTTTATACACAGAGACAGAAATAGTTGTACCATTGATGTAAGAGACCTTCCCAATAATGCCATTGAATTCAGCATGAAAACCTTTTGGGGCTTTGGACCAGTTAGTATTCTTAGTATTTTTTGATTTGTTGTCAGTAATTGTCTCAGCAGAAACATTTGTTCCGGATATATTACCCTTCACCAAAATCTTATCTCCAACCACGATATCAGAGATTGTGGTAGTAGCAGAACCAGATTTAATAATTTTTGCCGCGCTAGCATCTATTGTATACGTGGTGGTAGCTCCCCTTAGAACAGAACTGATAGTAACGTATGAGCCATTAACCGCTTCAACGGTACCAAAAACAACAGGTGTAGATGAGGCATTAAGACTTCTAACCTTGCTGGAATGTGATCTAGAGTGAACACTCGAAGCATTAACTATCTGATAAGTGCCCAACGAAGATACAACTATGACGGCCGCGGCAAATGGAATAATGAGTTTTTTATGCATAAAATATTATTTATTACTTGATATACCAGTAATACGATATCATTTTCTAATGGGTGCACACACTCAATCGGCACATTTCTTACAAATACCAAAGAATTCGAGAGAATGGCTTGTTATATGCTTAAAATTTCTCACAGATTTTTGAATCTGTTTTAAGGAAGCATCAATATCGCACTCTTTTAATCTTTCAACAAGACCACACTTTTTACATATAACATGATGGTGGTGATGATCAGATAACTCATAATATATAGAGTCCTTGTGAAGGTTTACTATTTCAACAATCCCCGACTCTTCAAACGACTTCAGAGATCGATACACAGTAGCTAAATCAATTTTTTCATGTAGTAGTTTTTGAAAAATCTCTTCGGCGGTCATGGGTCGACAATCATCGGAAAAAACACCGAGAACAGCTACCCTTGGCTTAGTCGCTTTTAATCCACCCCCTCTTAAAATGTCATAAAATTTTCCTTTCATATAATCTCCTCTCTCATACTTCATACCAAACACCTCTTTAAACAAACCTTGTAATCAAGAAAATAAATACCGCACCAAGAATCGTCATACTAATTGTCTTATAAGAACTCCTCTGACTATGTGCTTCTGGCAGAATATCGCTAGCGCCAATGTAAAGGAGGAAACCAGCAAAAAAGCCGAGATAAATAAACAAGAATTTATTCGGGAAAGAAAATAAAAGAGTTGTAAGTACTCCAACTACCGG
>CAJBRS010000021.1 GCA_903958115.1 uncultured bacterium
AGAAGGCCTAGAAGAACGTATATTTCATTAATATGGTTAAGAATCATACTTTAAAGAGTATACACAGAAATTCGAAAACAGTCTATTTAGACTATGCATCAACCACTCCGGTAGACGAGAGGGTTCTTAAAGTTGCCCTGCCATTTTTGAAGCAAAATTTCCATAATCCGTCCTCCTTGTACAAAGAGGGAGTTGTGGTGAAAAAGCGGGTGGATGAAGCTCGCAAGACTTGTGCCGACTTTCTTAAAGCTCATCATAATGAGATCTTTTTTACTGCGTCTGGAACGGAGGCGAATAACCTGATTATTCTAGGAGTCTTCCGCAAGGCGCTTTCCGAAGGTGTTAAAAAACCACACATTATTACTACAGTCATAGAGCACCCGTCTGTTTTAGAGGTTTGCGCGTATGTTGAGCGTTCTGGTGGAGAAGTGACCTATGTGCCAGTAATGGATAATGGAATTGTTGATCCAAGAGAAATAAAGAAGGCTTTGAAACCAAGCACTGTTTTAATCTCCGTCATGTACGCCAACAACGAGATAGGAACAATTCAACCAATTCGTGATATTGCAAAGCTTGTGAGGCATTATAAGAAAGTAAGTGGTAGGGGGACTGGCGAGCAAGTTCCCTCCGAGACCGTGCCCGCCACGACTACAGGTCGAGGAGGGAAGCTTGCTCGCCAGTCCCATTACCCCTATTTTCATACTGATGCCTCACAAGCTGTGCAGTATTGCGAAATGAATGCGTTGTTACTTGGTGTTGATTTTCTCACGATGGATTCTTCAAAAATCTATGCACCAAAGGGGACAGGCCTGGCGTACGTAAAAAGAGGAATCAAGATTGAATCTTTGGTCTTTGGAGGAGGACAGGAAAATGGTTTACGTGCTGGTACGGAAAATGTCTTCGGAATCATAGCACTCGCTGAGGCTCTGAAAATTGTTGAGAAGATGAGGGAAAAAGAAGGGAAGAGACAAGCGGTTTTGAGGGATTATCTTTTCTCTAAAATTCTAAAAGATTTTCCTTTGGCTACAGTTAATGGTGATCTTAAAAACCGTCTACCAAATAACGTAAATGTTTGTTTCCCTAATCTTGATGCTGAGTATACTGTCTTCCAGCTCGACGCTCACGGCATCGCCTGCTCTTCCGTGACTAGTTGTAAAAATTTATCAGAAGACTCGTCATCATATGTAGTAGAAGCTATCGGTAAGCCAGAGTGTGCAAAAAGTTCTTTAAGATTTACTTTGGGTAGAGGTACTACAAAAGATGAGATAAATTATTTATTAAAAACTCTTAAAAATTTATAAAGGTTTGACTAAAAATATTAAATGATATAATTATGGACAATATGCCACCTCCATTTGGACATTTCACCACAAAAGCAAAGGAAGTAATACGACGAGCCCACGAATTAGCCATAGAACGAGGCCAAAATCACGTTAATCCATTCCATTTGCTAACAGCCCTGCTATCTCAAGAAGAGAGCATGGTTATTTCTATATTAGAAAAAATGGAAGTAGACACAATGCTTTTAACCGAAGCGTTACTCGATGCTATAGAAGCGCCTGAGGGTGGTTCGACTCTTTCACCATCATTCCAGTTGTATCTGACACCCGAGCTAGCTCAAGTGATTGAAAATTCCAGCAAGATTGCCGCAGAAATGAAAGACGAGTTTGTTTCCACAGAACATTTATTCATCGCTAATTTTGATGTACCCGGTCCATCAAGAGATCTTCTGGCCAAGTTTAAAATTGATAGAGCAGAAGTTCTACGCGTTTTGGAAGACTTGAAAAATAACAAACAGACAGACGGACATAGTTCTAAGAAATTTAAAGCACTTAATAAATATACTCGCAACCTCACTTTGCTTGCTAAGGAAAACAAGCTTGACCCCGTCATTGGCCGTGATACAGAAATTGGCCGAGTAATTCAAATACTTTCTCGTCGTACAAAAAATAATCCAATATTGATTGGTGAGGCAGGTGTCGGAAAAACAGCCATTGCCGAAGGATTAGCTAACAGAATGGCTCTTGGTGATGTTCCAGAGTCTTTGAAAGATAAGGAACTCGTGTCTCTTGATCTCGGCTCTCTCGTTGCTGGTACAAAGTACCGAGGTGAATTCGAAGAGCGACTAAAAAACATCTTGAAGGAGATAGAGCGATCAGATGGTAAGATCATTCTCTTTATTGATGAAATTCACGCTATCGTGGGAGCAGGTGCTGCTGAAGGTTCTCTTGATGCTTCCAACATGCTAAAGCCCGCGTTGTCTCGAGGAGAGCTTCGAGCTATTGGTGCTACTACATTAAAGGAATACCAAAAACATATTGAAAAAGACCCTGCGCTGACACGTCGTTTTCAGCCTGTGTATGTAAATGAGCCTTCTATTGAAGACGCTGTGGCAATTCTTCGTGGGCTTAAAGAAAAATACGAGCTGTATCACGGTGTTCGCATTACTGATGACGCCATCATTGCCGCCGTGAATCTTTCAAGTAGATATATTTCAGATCGTTTTTTGCCAGACAAAGCTGTGGATTTGATTGACGAATCAGCTTCGTCGCTTAAAATTTCGCTGGAAAACAAGCCACCAGTTTTGGAAGATGCTCATCGCAAAATTATGCGATTGGAGATAGAGCGTGAAGCGTTGAAAAATGAAAAGAACAAAACACGCATCAAAGAGATTGAAAAAGAAATTGCTGATTTGAAAGAAAAGACATCAGAGATTGAGCTTAAATGGAAAAATGAGCGCGAGGTTCTTTCTGCTATAAAGATAATCAAAAAAGATCTTGAGACGATGAGATTAGAAGCTGAAGGCGCTGAAGCACACGCAGATTTGGCTAAAGCTGCGGAAATTCGTTATGGGAAGATTCCTGCTGCAGAAAAAGATCTTGATTCAAAGTTGAAAAAGCTCAAGAAATTGCAGAGCTCACGCCGAATCTTAAAAGAGGAAATTACCGAAAATGACATTGCGCAAGTGGTAGCAAGATGGACTGGTGTGCCAGTTTCTAGAATGCTTGAAGAAGAAGCACAAAAATTGAACCGCATCGAAGACGAGCTCAAGAAGCGTGTTGTCGGTCAAGATGATGCTGTAAAGAAAATTGCCGATGCTGTGAAGCGTTCACGTGCTGGTGTGGCTGATCCAGAAAGACCAATTGGTTCTTTCATGTTCCTCGGTCCTACTGGTGTTGGAAAGACAGAGCTCACAAAGGCTCTCGCAGAATTCATGTTTGATGATGATAAAGCTCTTATTCGCGTGGATATGTCTGAATACATGGAGAAACATTCCGTTTCTAAAATCATCGGCGCACCCGCTGGATATGTTGGCTATGAAGAAGGGGGACAGCTTACTGAGCAGATCCGTCATCGCCCATATTCCGTCATTCTTTTTGATGAAATTGAAAAGGCTCACCCAGAAGTCTTCAACGTCTTGTTGCAGGTTCTTGATAACGGCCGTTTGACTGACGCTAAGGGCCGTACAGTTAATTTCAAAAATAGTATCATTGTTATGACCTCGAATGCTGGTGCAGAATACATCGACAAGATGGAGAGTATAGGCTTCTCTACTGTGCATGATATGAAAGACGATTACGTTCAGGCCAAGGAAAAAGTCACAGCAAGCTTGAAAGATTATTTTCGTCCAGAATTTTTGAATCGCTTAGATGATATCATTATCTTCGATATTCTTTCTGAAGAAAGTATTAAGGAGATTGTTCGATTGCAGATAGATATCGTGAAGGATCGTCTGGCCGTTAAGGAAATTACACTGGATATTTCGCCGGCAGTTTTCAGTTATCTTGCTAAAGAAGGATACAATCCTCAATATGGCGCCCGTCCACTAAAGCGATTGATACAAAACAAGATTCTGACACCACTTGCCAGCATGATGATTTCTCAAGGAGTGCTACGGGGTGGTGCGGTCTCGATTGGTATTAAGTCAAACAAGGATGGCGGCAAATCCAGCGAGTTCACTTTTGATGTCCGAAAAGGGAAGCGTGGTGCTGTGAAGTCATCCGAGTTTCTTGATCGCGTCGCAGTCTGATACTGATACAGCAACATAAGACACACAAGAAAATATTCTGTGAAGAGACCGCTCCGGGGCGCTTGCCCGAGTCTTAGTCTCTTCACAGAATATTTTCTTGTGTGCCTTATGTTGCTTTGTCGGCACTCTATTGCTATTATCTAGAAACCTTTTATTGATAGAGGGTTTCTGCGTAGGTGGCGGAGTGGTCAATCGCATTTGGCTGTAAACCAAACGACCTATGGTCTACGGGGGTTCGAATCCCTCCCTACGCACAGTAATTAAAAAGAGCAAAACCGTCTTGCTTTCGCATGGCGGTTTTGTTTGATTTTATAGCCCAGCTTCAATCCAGGCACTACGGCAAGGCTTGTTTCCTTTTACTTTTTGATAATTTACAAAATAAAAAATAATTCTGAAAATTATGGTGATTGTTGAGGTGTGTTTTGTATTTTTCATAAAATTCTAATGAAATTATAAATAATTGCTGGTGAATTTTTATTAAAAATTAGATAAAGATTTTTTCATAGCCTGTTTTGCTCCATGTTCTATTGGTCTTAATAATCTTTCAAAAATTTCTGTGTTTTCTACTAATTTTGTCATCCTGATTATTTCCCTGGATTTGTTTATTTCGAACAGTATTTGTCTACTTATTTTTGGTACAACTTTTTTCCAGAAGATCCTGTTTATTTCTTGATGATCTGTTTCAAGGTCCAGGAAGTGATGCTCGGACTTTTTCCATTCTGATAAAACAGCACTGCTAGCCATAGTCTCTAGACCGTTTTTTAGATCTTTGAACCAATCACAAGCATCGTCACTTAGTTGTTTTGCAGATAAAAAATATTTAAAAAATTTTAATATTCCAATACTATCATCGTCAGCTATCATTGAAGCAATGATAGCTGACGTAGAGCATCCGATAGATTTTTGTCTGACTGTCTCAATTTTTTTGTAAGGTGAAAATCTCTTGAGATCTATTTGATTACTAATTACAGCGAAATGACAAAATTTTTTCTCTAAATAATATGCACTATCTCCATAATCAAGAATCTTTTTAATAATTAATTTATCATTTTCATTTTGTAGTATAGAGAAATAAGTGTAGTACATCATTCTGATTAGTTTTTGTGCCAATGGAAGTAGGCTGACGTCACTTTGGCCGTCTAGAATATCGTCAAAAATAGTATATGCTACCCAACCAGAGATATTAGCTACACACAAGTTCGTTAGAGTTTCTTTGTTTATAGGCTTGGATTCGTAAAGTAGAAAAGGAAGAAAAATTATCTCGCAACAGCCCTTACTGCTTAGTATTTTTTGTATTGTTCTAGCTAATTGTAAATATTCAGTCGGGTTGTTTACTTTGGTTTTGAATATTTTTAGAATGTCTTTTTTGTATTGGTACAAGAATTTTAAAAGTTGTGCCTTTGTCTATTTGACTGGCGACGATTATTTTCCCGTTAAAGCAAGATTCAATATTTTCTTTGATCAGTGCTAATCCTAGTCCCATTCCAGCCCCATCTTTTTTGGTGCTGAAAAAGGGATTGAATATCTTTTTGAGTATGTCTGGCCTCATACCGGATCCGTAATCTTTGATACTTATTGCTAGTCTATTTTCTTCTTTTTTAATTTTTACGAAGATCTTTTTTCTTTCTGGCTCTAGGCCAATGCAGGCATCAATGGCGTTACTGAGCAGATTAGATATTATCTGATAAAACTTATGAGGATTTCCATATAATTGAAAATCAGTTTCATTTTGTAGAACGATCTCTGTTCTAGTCTCTTTGCATCTATAAGAAAGTATGCCGATACAATCTTCAATTTCCTTTATTACTGAGAAGGTTTCCTCCTCTCCATCGGAGTGAATTTGCTTCTTTATATTTTGTAGATAGTCACTCATTTTTTTACTAAGGGCGACTGCTTTAATCAAGCATTCTTTTGAGTCTCGCATCTCTTCTATAACTACTGGATTTTTTTCTAGGCTGTGGATACTCAATGACACAGAGGATAGAGAATTCATTAGGTCGTGAAATATTCCAGATGACAGTCTGCCGAATTCTGCAAATCTCTGTGTCTGTTCCGTCTTTTCTATCTGAGCCCTTCTTAATTCGCACGTTCTTTCTTGGACTTTGATTTCCAGAGAATCTCTTTCTGTTTTTAATTCTGCCTCTGATTCGATTGCTCGTTTTAATGATTTATTTATTTCGCGGTTAGAAATCCATGAGAGTGTCATCGTTAGTAACAAGAGAAGGGAATACTGAATGCCATCAGTTGCCCTCATTTGTTGGCTTCTCCATATTGGTACTATGTGATAAGTGCTTTCTATTATTCCTTCGGATATTAAAAAGCAGACAATAACTCCAGTGAGGAGTAGTCCAAACTCACTGCTTATGAGTATGCTAGCTGTACTTATAATAAATCCATAAAGTAATAATCCTGCCGGCATGCTAATACCCCAGTGATAAGATCCGTAACTAGCGCCAATAATGGAAGAGACGATTAATAGATAGGAAACCAAATTTACCCGACCCTTTTTTGAGAGAAAAAATAGAAAGATCGTCAACGAAATAATTGCAGAGAAAT
>CAJBRS010000022.1 GCA_903958115.1 uncultured bacterium
CAATATTTTTCATGAGGCTATTTTAACATACAAAAAGCCAGCCTATACGGGCTGGCTTTTTGGCTTCGTCCTCACCAAACCTCTAAAGTATACTTTCCCAAATTCAGAAAGTAAAGTTTAGCGACTAAGTGGAAGATGCTAATAGACAAAAATCAATTACCGTGCTAATGTATTCTCATGTCAATAAATTATTGCGAAATGAATAAAAGCAATTGGGCCACAGACGTCGGCTCTATTTTTGCTGGAAATAATAATCCAGTACACAAGCTTTTGTTTAGTCGTGATAGTTTTATCTAATTTGATTCACCAAATCTCTTACTAGAAAAATCTCGACTGAACAAAAGTCGAGATTTTTTATTTTCGTGCCAGTTCAGTATTAGTTCTTTACAACCACATACAAAAAGGAGAAAAAATGATTAAGAAAACAATCTTGCAGTATTTCACTATGACAATGTTGATAAGCTTCGGCATGGGTTCAGCCTGTGCTGTTTATGTCACCTTCCTGACTTCACATGGCCTAAATCTTCTTGAGGTTAATTTGGTCAATCTAGTGTTCTTTTCTACTCGATTCATCTGTGAAATTCCTACGGGAGCTTTTGCGGATGTTTTCGGTCGAAAGGTTTCGTTTGTCGTCTCTTGCATCCTGTTCTCATTAGGGATGTTTCTGTACGGTCTCTCAAATTCGTTTTGGGGATTTGTTGTGTCAGAAGCTATTACGGCTATCGGTTCAACATTCATCAGTGGGGCATTTGATGCTTGGCTGGTAGATATGCTGAATCACCATGGTGGTGAAGATGCAAAGCACAATGTCTTTTCTAAAGCCGGACTTATCGGGCAATTTGCATGCATGGTCGCGGCTCTAGCTGGAGCATACTTGGCGGATATCAGGGGTAGCTTGCCGTGGTTCATGGGAAGTATAGTGTTTGCTTTTACAGCAATTCTATCTGCCTTCTGGATGAAGGAGGAGTATTTCCAAAAGAAAGCTTTCTCTTGGAGTCTTGGCTGGCGATCTATGAAAGACACTGTCTACTCAAGCATTAAGTATGGCTTACGAAACAAGGTGGTGAGATTTATTGTTCTCTCCAGCTTGGTTGGTATGCTGGCTTTTCAGGCTCCCAACATGCAGTGGCAACCCTATTTCATTTCTTTTTTAAAAGAGAAAAGAAATCTGGGGTATCTGTGGATCGGCATGTCACTTTTTATGATGCTTGGATCCATATTGGCTCCACACCTTCTTAAACTCGTGAAAGGAGAAAAAAGGTCATTAATTGTGTGTAATATCTTCACGGGTCTTTGTTTAGCGGTGACCACAATGATTCCCTTCTTTCCTGGGATCGTGGTGTACATGGTTCATGAAATTCCTCGCGGAATGATCGGACCTTTGAAGAAAAAGTTTCTTCATGACAATATACCATCTCATGCTCGCGCTACTGTTGCCTCTTTCGAATCGATCTCTCCACATTTGGGAGGAATGATTGGTCTGCTGGCAAGTGGTTTCATCGCTAATACTTATAGTATTAGCGTGGCATGGTTGCTCTCGGGAATTTTCTTGGTGGTAGCGACCTTGTGTGTGGCGAGAAAAAGTTAAAAAGGTTGATACAAAAAATCAACAAAAACAAAAGCGGTGCGATAACATCAATCCGCTTTTTTTATATCTTGCGGGCTAACTCTGATGTCATATAACTTTTTTAGATTTGTAATAATGAAATCTATTTCCACAATGTGACAATTATACCTTTTTCAAAAATTCCTGATACTCCCTCGGAAAATTGTGTTTTCTGGAGGCATTAATTAGAAGGTCAAGATATTCTTTTGACGGCTTCTGATGTAATTTTTCTTTGTTTACTACTTCGTAGGTCTCAGCTGATATGCCATTTTCTAGCTTCACTTGGAATCTTTTGTAATGAGTGGGGTGTCCTTCGAAACGATCGAGTTTCGCTAGGTCTTCTTTTGTTAGAGTATAAATAAGGCCACAGACATCATTACCAGCACTTTTAATGATATCTGCACAACCGCTTTTTCTCTTGGGTGAATAAATAGTAAAAGCCAGTCTGTAATCTTTTAATACAGCTTTTCCAATTAATTTTGAATCAGGGCATCTTTCTTTCATCTGCCCTTCATTCATATTTGAACCGTAAGCAAAATAATAAATCATAATTTTATAAAAAATGGGAAAGAGAGTTGGGGATTTTAACCCCAACTCTCTCCTCATAATGTTAATGGGCTACTTGCCAACAAAGATCGTGGCAAAGCCTAGCCCAACTAATAACACGATCGAGATTTGATGTAGCACCAAACATTCTGAATTCAATCGTACCATGCACTGATATTCTGATTAGTGTCCAACACTTTTTTGGATCGTCAACAAAATTTTGTTTGATAGCTGTCTCGTAAAAATTTTGCCAACTACCAAAAGGTTTTGGTTGGTAATTTGGTGCCATAATCCGGTATATCTCAAGCCTTTCACCAAACGAGCCATTTCCCTTTTCACACAAAGCTTCAAAATTCTCTGTCGCTTTATTATACACACGAATAGCTGTGTCGTGGTCAGGCATACCAACGTGGACATGCGTTCCGATCACTCTGCAAGCCGCGCGGAGTGTTTCTTTTGGTAGCGTTTCCACGATTCTGGCGTACCTTCCTGATGGATCCAGATAGACATCAAGAGGCATGTCGTGCGGTCCGACTTCGGTGAATAAGCGTTTGAATTCTAGCCTTTGCTCTAGTTGAGTCATCTGTGCCTCGTGCTTACAGAATTCATTACGTAGGCCTTCTATGCTAGAAGGGCCTGCTCTACACTCAAGCTGACAAGCAGAAAGCTCATATGTATACTCGGGGTAGTCCTCGAGCGATTTCAACACCTTGGGTGCTATTGGTACGATATTTCCTTTTGTATCCGTTAGGAAACATTCTCTTTCTACCCCAATTTTCCAAGCATTATTGATATCAAATGCGAATTTACGTTTGAACTGGTTTAATGTTTTCATCTTTTCTCTTTCGTTTTTAATTTTTAAAGGAACTCTTTCAGTACGGAATAAAAAAATCCCGCCCTCAATATGCAATACAAAATTGCATACCAAGGGCGGGATTCTAAAAAGAATAGCGCGGTG
>CAJBRS010000023.1 GCA_903958115.1 uncultured bacterium
CAGTTCCTGAAATGACTCTGCTAAATTAACACCGATGGTAAGTCTGGCCAAAGGCTGGCGAACCTTGATGCCTGATTTCATACGAGCTTCCAATCCAAGTGAAACGATTTGTCGGGTCTCCTGCATCTGCTTTATCAAAGCCCCATCAAACTCGACAAGGGTCGGCCAATCTTCCAAGTGAACGCTCTCCTTACTATTATCACCTTTTACCTTCTGATAAATTTCTTCTGCGGTGAAAGGTATAAACGGAGCAATCAATTTTGAAAATTCTCTCAATACAAATTGAGTAGTCTGTAGAGCTAATTGCCTATCATCCTCATTATCACCCTTAAATCGATCACGAGAACGACGTAGATACCAAGTGGAAAGATCATCAACAAAGTCGGCAATTGGACGTGAGGCTCGGTCGAGTTCATAGCGTTCCAACGCTTCGGTCATTTCTTTTGTAAGTTGATTTAGTCTGGCGATAATCCACTGATCAAGAACATTTTCTGAATTTACGTATTTCCCCGAGATATTACTCTGCTGATCTTTATACATTTCATAAAATGTCACAACATTATCTAGACGCATTAATATTTTCTTCTGAACCTCATCCACTCCTTTTGAAGAAAAGGCCACTTCCTCACCACGAACCACAGGAGAGGACATAAAGAAATATCGGAGAGCATCAGCGCTGAACTTGTTTACCACCTCCATCAAGTCTGGATAATTTTTCAAGCTTTTCGACATTTTCCTACCATCTTCGGCTAGAACCAGTCCATTGACCACCACATTTTTATAAGGAGATTTTTTGAATAGCTCCACTCCAAGCACTATAAGAGAATAGAACCACCCGCGAGTTTGGTCTAATCCTTCTGCAATATAATCAGCTGGATACAATTTAGGAATCTCTCCCTGATTTTCCTTTTCAAAAGGATAATGCACCGAGGCAAAAGGGACTGATCCGGAATCGTACCAAGTATCAAAAACCTCTGGAACCCTTTTCATACTGCCCCCACAAGAACATTTCCAAGAAACATTATCAATATATGGACGATGAAAATCTAATTCAAATTTTTCATTATGAGGAAGTGGAGCAAAATCAAAATGACGCCATTCTGCAGTACTGAAATAATAAGACAAGCGTTCTTCTTTCCCCATCTTTTTCACATTTTCAATCGACAAACCCATATTAGCGAGTTCTAACATTAAAATCGGAGATTGGTGGCTGGCAATAAGAATAGTCTTACCCTCATACTTCGAATCTATATCATACAGGCAGTCTGTCATTCTTTTTACAACATCTGACCAGGTCTCACCACCGGGGACCTTTTCTTCAAAGCGGTCATAGAATGGATGTGCCTCCGTAAATTCTTTCCATGTCTTAATAGGAGTATCACCCACATGATATTCTTGGAGACGAGAATCGTGAAAAACTTCTTTAATCCCCTGACTATCAGCAACGATCTGAGCCGTCTCTTTAACACGCAAAATATCCGAAGAAAAAATCAAATCAATTTTGATTTTTTCTTCTTTCAATTTATCCGCGCTAGCAGTGACAGAAGCTACACCATTATCAGTCAAATGATTTTCTGTATCATCGGGTGAATCACTAATAATATCGTCAAGATTATGCAGTGCTTCTCCATGACGCATTACAATATATTTATTTCGCCTTGTTTTATTTTTTAAATCAGCTAACGAACCAATCACTTCCAACTTCTTACATTCACTACATCTCCAAACAGGAAGCGGCGCTCCCCAGTAACGCGAACGTGAAATAGCCCAGTCACGAGCCCCCTCAAGCCACTTACCAAAACGATTGTCCCCCACTGTCTCCGGTACCCAATTTACATTTTTGTTTTCTTTTACTAGGTCGTCTTTAAAATCAGTGACTCGAACAAACCACGACGAAGTCGCGTAATTCAGAAGAGGTGTATCACAACGCCAACAATGAGGGTACGAGTGAATAAATTTTTCTTTAGCAAAAAGAGTATTGTTGTGTGCCAAATACTTAATAATTTCAATATCCGCTTTTTGAGAATCATCTTTTGGTTTTACAGATTCCCCAGCAAAATCAACAACCTCTTTTTTAAATTTACCTTCAAAATCAACATGCTGAACAAAAGGCAAATTTTCTTTTTGTCCTAAGCGTAAGTCATCTTCTCCAAAAGCTGGAGCAATATGCACTACACCAGTACCATCTTCTAATGTGACAAAATCTGCTCCGTAGATTTTCCAACCTGTTTTTTCAGTAAGATCCTTACCCTCCGCATTTTTAAGTGTTTGATTCTGATAATAGCCAAAAACTGGTTTATAAGATTTACCAATCAAATCACTTCCGGAAAAACCCTCGACTACCTGAAAATTTTCCTTCAAGACCTTCTCAACCATATTCTTTGCTAAGACATATTTTGCACCATCTTTTTCCGCTTTTACATATTCAATTTCGGGGTTTACAGCCAATGCTACGTTTCCAGGTAATGTCCATGGCGTAGTCGTCCAAGCTAATACAAAAGTGTTAGGTTCATCAATCAATTCGAATTTAACATAAGCTGAAATATCAGTAATGTCTTTGTAACCCTGATTAACTTCAAAATTCGAAAGTGTTGTCCCACAACGAGGACAGATGTGCATTGATTTAAAACTCTCATAAACTCTTCCATTATCAAAAAGTTTTTTAAAAGACCACCACACTGACTCAGAATACTGCCAGTTCATAGTGCGATAGTCATTATCCATATCAACCCATCGGCCTAGACGAGGAATGATTTCTTTCCATTGGTCAGCATAACGAAGCACACTACCTCTGGCTGCTTGATTAAATTTATCAATTCCATAGTCTTCAATATCTTTCTTGTTTTTAAGACCTAATTCCTTCTCTATCAAGTTTTCAATTGGGAGACCATGACAATCCCAACCCCATCTACGAGGAACATTAAAGCCTTGCATCGTCTTATAGCGAGGAATAACATCCTTCATTGTAGTTGGCAAAATATGCCCAAAGTGAGGTAGCCCTGTAGCAAAAGGAGGACCATCATAAAAGATGAAGTTTCCTTTAGGAGACTCCTTTTGCAAGGTTTTTTCGAAAATGTTGTTTTTTTGCCAGAAGTCGAGAATTGCATCCTCTCGGCCAGCTAAAATACTTTTGTCCATATTTCTAGTCTAACATTTTTGTTGATAGATTCAAAAATCGATCAAAACAAAAGGCGCGTTTTTGGCAAAACGCGCCTTTGAACAAATTTATACCCTGACCAACTAGGCCGCCACTTCCGGAGCCCACTCGTTCACTTGGTTTTCTTTGTAACGTGGACCAAGATTTGTTGTATAAAGAACCAAAGAGAAAGATCCCCCCTGCAAGATAACTCGGCAGATCGGCAACTCCAAGGGGTAAATCCTGGCGTATGGTTGGCAGGACAAACCTAACGATGAAAGCCTGATTTCGTGGTTACGCCGACCGTCAATAAATCTCGACTCCGGTAAAACTAACTGCGCAGACCAAAATGCATGCACGCTAAACTCATCTGACCCATCTACTGGGGAGATCAACATCTGGAGAACCCCAACAAGAAGAGTGTTATCACCTTTTCTTAATTGGAAACTCTGACCAGAGAAAATTGCTCCAGCGTTCAGAACACTTTCGACAGTTTCAAACATTTATATAGCCCCTCTTTCTATCTTTTAACTTGTTGTTGTTTGCAAAATTTCAAGCAACACAATATCACATTTTTTCTGGAGAATCAATACCTAGGATATTTAAACCATTTTTCATCACAACGCTAAAAGCTTCCGTCAAAGCAAGCCTATAAGCAGTTTCTTCACCAGCGTCCAAGATTTTATTACTTGCATAGAATTTATTAAAAGAAGCGGCTAATTCGATAAGGTAGGAAGTAACCAATTGTGGAGCATATTCTGAAGCGGCGCGTCCCACAATTTCTGGAAGTCTAGGTAAGAGCTGTTCGAGAGAATAAATTTCACCGGAAGTGATCTCCCTTGAAAAGATTGATTCTTTTTTCTCACCAGCCTTCTCAAGAACAGATCTTGCTCGAACATAAGAATACTGTAAGTATGGACCCGAATCCCCTTCAAAAGAAAGGGCCTTATCTAATTCAAAAATAATATCTTTACCAGGAGACTGTTTGAGAATTGAATACTTCAGACCAGCCACTGCTACTTTTTCTATAATATCTTTCTTTTGATCACTTGGCAGATCGCGGTCTTTCATTTTTTCAGCTACTCGATCTTCAGCTTCAGTTATTAATGATTCTGCTGTAATCACATCACCTGTTCGAGAAGACATCTTCATCGATCCACCACCAACGGTAGCCATACGCAACATGCCATGAGAAACATGCTTCATGGTCTTCCCAATTTCTGGAAAAATTAGACTGACAGCCTTTAGCAAAACCTTGAAATAACCACTCTGCTCATTAGCAGTAATAACTATAGATGAATCAAATGGGAATGTGTCGTACTTTATCTTAGCTAGACCAAGATCTTTAGCTTCATAGGTGGGCAGATTTTCCTTAGTAATAAATACACGAGTATGAAGATCATGCTTTTCTCCAGGGAAAATAATAGCTCCTTCACTTTCTTCAAAGATGCCTTTTTTAAGATTTTCCCTGACAATTTCTGTACCGACCGGCGCAGCGACACTCTCAAAAAAGTACTGATCAAAATGAGTACCGAGCTTTTTATAGAGCTCCTCAAAATGCTCAAGACTCCATTCCCTGCCTTGATCGTAGAGTTCATTCACTTCCTCATCACTTCTTTCGTAAACCTTTCTATTGATAACTTGAATATCTTTTTCAAGATCAGGATTATCTCTTACTGTAGTAGCGCCAAGAGCATAGGCCTTACCAAGATAAGATACTTTTTCATCAAGCGAGGCCGATTCTTCTGGAAATGGGTTTTCCATCAGCCTAATAC
>CAJBRS010000024.1 GCA_903958115.1 uncultured bacterium
ATTAATCCGAATGACCGCGAACAATCTCAATCAAAAAGAACAGATTTTGCTCAACAAATCAGCCTTGCTTTCCTGCGATCTTGACGATCTGCTCAAATAAAAGATCCTCAAAATCACCCGTGCGGGCAAAAAGCGCCTAGACGTAATGCTGCCAATGCAAAATTACCGCTGGTCTAACCCGCCGTAGCTCAAATACCTGTAGCGATGGTATGGTTTATTGCGACACAGGCATCAGATAAAATTAATAATTAAACAAAAAGCGGATTCATATCCGCTTTTTGTTTTGCATAACCTTCTTTTTGCGAATTTAAAAAAAACAGCGGAAAGACCCCTGTTTCATAATTCTTTGGCGAGAGTTTTGTTTGTTTCAAGGATAAGCATGAGCGCTTCTTTTAGATTTTCCTTGGTTTCTTGCAAAGTTTTACCTTGAGTATTGGCTCCGGGAACTTCAGCGATCCATCCGGTATACCATTTGCCGCACTTTTTATATACCGCGGTAAATTTTTTTATCATAGTATTGAATTTATATCTCCAATCTAACAAAACCGCGCCAAAGCGCAAGTTTTTTAGTTTGAACGGCGGGTTTAACAGTCGGTGAGGTTTAAGTGTTTGATTTTTAAAGTTAATCGGGGTAATTTGGATTAATAAAGTGGAATTTTGGTACATACGCGAGTACGTACCAAAGTACGTATTTCAATATGAAAAACGAAGATAAAAATATCCGCAAAATCACCCGCGCCGGCAAAACCAGTTTGGGCGTAACCCTGCCGATAGACATGCTCCGCGACCCCCTCCTTCGCTGCCTCTTACGCTCCTTCCTTCACTAAAGCTATGAATGGCAAGAAAGTTTCGAAGGCCAAAGAAAGCTACGGCGGGCGAAGTTGGCTGGAAGGAGAAGCAAAAGGTAGTCGCCAAACGCATCCCCGGCGGCATCTCCCTCCGCGACTGGCACGAAAAGTAAAGAAAATAGAGGCAAGGTTTCTGTTTTCACCTCTGCTCCCTCATGGTTTTAATATATATGAAGCTTTTAAATAAAATTTGTTCGTACTGGCATGACTGTATCAAAAATGAAGATGTTTTGGAAAATGATATCTCGCTAGATGCTCACTCAAAAGCATTTTTATATCCCTTTGATAGTGACCAGTTTATTTTTCAAAGAAAAGATGTTCGCGCTAAAATAGCGGATGAAAAAATAAATACCTTCGCAAGCGCTAAAACCGAAGAACTAGATTTATTTTATGGATATCCGCTTTTATTTTATCGTGACCCAAAAACCAATAAAGATTTAGTGGCGCCGTTACTTATTATAAGAGTAAGAATAGAACACGATGGGGATAGTGTCTATTTATCTAAAAATGAACCGCACCCAGTTTGCGGTGTACAGGCATTGACGAAATTGGGATTAAGAACAGAAGAGATAGCCAATATAAACCAGACGGTAGAAGATTTATTCACCATCAACGTAAACGTTAACGAGCAAAAACTCGCCGCACAAGTATTGAAGATTATTAAAAAAGAAACCGACATTTCGATTAACGAAGATATTGAACCGTCTAGACTTTCAAATTCTAAAAAACTTGCTAACGGAATGGTTGCAGGTTTATACAACAAAAGCATAATTTTTACCGGGGAAACGACGGTTTTTAATATTCACCTTATAAAAGATTTATTGGAACTTAAGAGTCGGAACGATCTGGAAAAAACAGCTTTGTCATTTTTTTCTGAACCTTGCACGGTTGGGATACAGAACGAAATTGTGCCAATACTTCCTTTCCCAGCAAATGAATATCAAATAAAATCAATTCAAGAAATTTTTAAACAATCGCTAAGTGTTATAACTGGACCGCCCGGGACAGGGAAGAGTCAATTTATTTCAAACTTAATAGTTAATCTTTTTCTAGCAGGGAAATCAGTTTTGTTTGTAAGCCACACGGGAGAAGCTGTTGATGTTGTTAATTCAAGAATCAATGAGCAATTTAAGAATTTAATGTTACGGACCGGCAAGAAAGAACTGCGCCAAGATTTAAAAGGCAAATTCAATGAATTGCTTGCAGAAGCTTCGAAAAAGAATACTAAGACAATCGATATTTCCTATATTCATTCGCTTTGGAGAATTATTTTGGGATACAGGGATAACTTATTAGAAAAAGACAGATTAGAAATTGATTTTCAGTCAAAATATCATTATCGCCAAGAGCTAATGGCTATTTTACTAGTGCAGACTTCTCTTTTTAAAAAGATGAGAATGTATTTTATATCCGTTATTCTTGGCTTTAAGCTAAAAATAATAAAGGCTGAGCTAAAAAAATTGCCAAGCAGAATAGACGCCGAATCGAAGATAAGAGAATTGGAGCAACAGTTTTATCTTTCCTGCCAAGAGTTTACTAGAAATGTTTATTTGGACAAAATGCTTTGCAAAAGCAATAAGACTGGATTGGTAAATGCTTTTATTAATCAGGTGAATAGCCATAGATTTGGCGATGAAGAGATAAGCGAATCATTGTTTGGTAACGCTTTGCAAGTGCTTAAGGTATGGTCTTCAACTCTAAAATCTTTGAGAGGAACTTTCCCGCTTAAAGCTGGTATTTTTGATTATGTAATCTTTGATGAAGCGTCGCAAATAGATTTGCCTTCTGCGGCACCAGCATTGTATCGTGCCAAGAAAGCCATTATCGTTGGCGACCCAATGCAATTAACGCATATAGCAGGAATTACAAAGGAAATTGATTTTGGTCTGGCAAAAATAAATGGATTGACGGAAATCAAAGATATGTATCCTTCCAAGATCAGATACTGCGATGTTTCTTTATATAAAGCAGCGGAAAATTCTTTGACGCATGCTCCAATATTCTTAACCAATCATTATCGTTCCGTTG
>CAJBRS010000025.1 GCA_903958115.1 uncultured bacterium
AATTCACATTGGTAAAAATCTTACCAAAGGTCTTGGTGCCGGCATGAATCCAGACACAGGAAAACGCGCAGCAGAAGAAACTCGAGAAGAAATTCAGGAAGCTCTTAAAAATGCCGACATGGTTTTCATTTCTGGAGGAGAAGGAGGGGGCACCTGTACTGGTGCCGCTCCTATCGTTGCTCGTATTGCAAAAGAGATGGGCGCTTTGACTGTTGGAGTTGTTACAAAACCATTTTCTTTCGAAGGGCGCGAAAGAATGCGGTTAGCAGACCTAGGGCTAGATCAACTACGACAATGCGTTGATTCATTGATCGTCATTCCAAACGACAAACTACTTACCACTGTAAGTAAGGAGACTACAGCAAAACAAGCTTTCGCAATGTGTGATGAAATTCTAAAGCAAGCCGTGGAAGGTATTTCTGACCTTATTACTACCCCAGGAACAATCGGTAACATCGACTTCGCAGATATCAGGGCTGTCATGGAAAATTCTGGCTCAGCATTAATGGGAGTTGGTACAGCTTCTGGTGAAAAACGTGCAGAAGAAGCCGCTCGTATGGCTATTAATTCCCCACTTCTTGATGTTTCTATCAATGGAGCAAAAGGTGTTTTGTTCTCAATCGCTGGAGCTGACGATCTAACAATGTTCGAAATTCAAGACGCTGCCAAGATGATCACCGACTCAATTGATCCAAGCGCAAAAGTAATCTTCGGAACAGTAAGCGATGCTCGTCTTAAGAAGGGAGATATTCGCGTCACTGTAGTGGCCGCAGGTTTCCCAGAAAACTCTGTTAAAAAAACTTTATTCCAGACAGTACAAATAGAAACTCCTGAGGAAAAAAGAAACGCTATTTTTAGTAACATTGCACCTCTTATCAAGAAAGAATCAAAACCAATAGAGGATGTTAAGCCAGCTCCCGCTGTCCAGCCAGCAACTCCTGCCACTCCAGTTATAAAGATTGAAGATGATAAGGATGATGATTGGGGTGCAGTACCAGCCTTCCTACGAAGATCAAAAATTAAATAATCAATAATGATTTACGACCTAGCAATTATTGGCGGAGGACCAGCCGGTGTAGCGGCTGGTGTCTACGCGTCTAGAAAAAGATTGAAAACTGTCTTTATTACTGACTCTTTTATTCGCCAGAGCGCCGTATCAGACGGAATTGAAAATTGGATTGGTACAATTAAAATTAGTGGCACCGAATTGGCCGAAAATCTAAAAAAACACCTACAAGCATACGCTGGTGATGTGGTTGATATTAAAGAAGGTCTACGAGCAAGCAGTATTGAAAAAAAAGACGGTTCTTTTATTATAAAAACAACCGGTGATACCGACAACACCTTCGAAGCAAAAACACTTCTCATCACAACTGGAAGCACAAGACGCAAGCTCGAAGCCAAAGGAGCTGAAGAATTTGATAACAAAGGCCTTACATATTGTGCTACCTGCGACGGCCCATTATTTGCCGACCAAGATGTTGCCGTGATTGGTGGAGGCAATGCTGCGTTTGAGACAGCAGCTCAATTACTCGCCTATTGCAAAAGTGTCACCTTATTAAATCGCACGGATCAATTCAGAGCCGACCAAGTCACTATCGACAAACTAAGTAAGAACCCTAAATTTAAGATCATTACAAATGCGCCAATTGACGCAGTAATTGGAGATAAATTTGTTAATGGAATTATTTATACAGACAAAACAACCAATCAAAAAATAACTTTGCCAACAAACGGCATATTTGTTGAGATTGGTTTGATACCAAATACATCATTTTTGAAAGAAGTAGTTGAATTAAATCAAATCGGACAAATAGTAGTAGATCCAAGAAACCAGAGGACAAAGACAGAAGGTATCTGGGCAGCTGGAGACGTCACCGACGGCCTGTATCACCAAAATAATATTGCTGCCGGAGATGCCGTCAAAGCACTGGAAGATATTTTTGGCTTTATACACACAAAATAGAGTCCTCTTACTTTATTATTGGAGGAGTGCCGTTATCATTCAAATAACTAACCAACTCACTAAAAGTGACACAGTGCACATTTGGCTTTCCACAAACATTTTCAGCAAATGTTTTCATAGCCTCCCAATAAACACCGTCATTCCATTTTGAGAAGTGGTTGGCAACAACAATAGGTCCCCTATTTCCATTATAATTTGTATTGAAATATTCCATATAAGCCGACTCAACCTCATTATAGTAGGTATCCCAAAGAGCTGTCCCTTTAACAGCCATTTCCTTATTCCCAGATTGTCTCGCCCACAAATTATAGTCCATAGAAACAATGGGCTTTTTGTTTTCGCCTAGAAGTATTACACCGAGCGGAATATGCCAAGTACCATAAGCATCTTTTTGTGGCCAAGAATCAACTTTACCAACTCCACTACCATCATAAGAGTAATGGAACTCATTTAATACTTTGTATAAATTGTCATTTACACCAAGATCTGGAGCTCTAAAACCATGAATACTCCCCAAAAAAGCAGGAATGTCTACCGACACCGTGGGATTATTTTTTTGAACATTAGACATTAAAGAATTAAACGAATTAAACTCTTGTTTCCATTCATCATAACTCCAGGTGGCGCCATCATAATGACCGGCAGAGTGAGAACCAATTTCGTTACCCTCAGCAAAGGCTGTGTTGAAAGCTTTTATTCGAGAAGAAATATCTTTGGAGGAGTCGGAAAAACCTATGTTTGAGACACCAGCAGGTTGCCTCGGAGCCTGGTATAGAGTTGCATTATCTTTAGTAAGAAAATATGCGGCGTTTATAAAATAAGTAAAGTGAAGTGGTTTACCTTCTGATTGCATCTTTTGCTCAAATGCCAATGTTTCGTTTAACATATCAACTGACTTAGATCCATCAAAAGAAAACAATATAAATTGTGGTGTCGAACTAGAGACTTGATACCTTACCCTAGGAGACCCTAAGGCAAAATCAACATTAGCAGCAAAAGATTTAGAATTATTTGTATTTTCGTCAGTATCTATATCACTACCAAGTCCGGAGTACGAGATTGCATGCAGAGGATGGATATTGAGGCGTAAAATAAAAAATGAGGAAACAGCCAATACAGCCACAACCATTAAAGCAATAATATTCCGGTATTTCATCTGATGTGACCCTACAGAGAATCGAACTCTGATTACCGCCTTGAAAAGGCGGTGTCCTAACCGTTAGACGATAGGGCCGTCTATTTGCTATAAAAATAGCTTCACTACTATAACATTTTTGGTAAAAATGGCAAAAAGTGTTACGATTTCCCTACTGGAGGCGTGGGTGAGTGGTTGAAATCACCGCTCTCGAAAAGCGGCATGCTCGAAAGGGCATCGGAGGTTCAAATCCTCCCGCCTCCGCCAGGAGAGGAGGATTTGAAAGCCGGAGCGAAGTTGCTAAGTCGTCGACTTTGACGACAAGCAACGAGCGAAGCGGGGTCGCAGGGCTTTTTGCGATTAAGCAAAAAGAACCTGTGACCAAATCATTAATTTTATAAAATGCAAACCCTACGCAACGCAACATTAGTCTTTTTAATAAATCGCTCTGAAACTGGAACGGGAGATCCTGGGAAGATCTCTTCTATTTGTTTAGCCATGAAAAAGCGGGGCTTTGGAGTAAATAGGTGGAATGGAGCCGGTGGAAAAGTTGAGCAAGGTGAAAGCGTTGAAGAAGCGGCCAAGCGTGAAGTTCGAGAAGAAATTGGAGTTGAGATCGAATCACTTTATAAAGTTGCTGAGCTTTCATTCTTTTTCCCTCACAACCCAGCTTGGGATCAACTTGGAAATGTCTATTTTTGTGAGGAGTGGATTGGTGAACCAAAAGAGAGCGAAGAGATGAGACCTGCCTGGTTTCCTGTAGATGCAATTCCATACAAAGAAATGTGGCCTGATGACATTTTCTGGTTACCGAGAGCCTTAGACGGAAACAAGATAGAAGCAAGCTTTACCTTTGGCGAAGACGATAAAATTATAAGTAAGAAAATAAATCTAAAATGATCGAAATTGAAAAAACATTTTTGGCCAAATATTTACCGACTGATTTAAAAAATTTCCCTGCAAAAGAAATGCTGGATATATATGTCGGCACTGAGATGCCTCACCCAGATCTTCGCATCAGGAAAAATGGCGATAAATATGAATTCACTCGCAAATCCCCTATTTCTGAATCTGACGTGTCAGTTCAAAAAGAAACAACAATTTCCCTATCAAAAAATGAGTTTGATGATTTGTCTTTTACAAGAGGCAAGAAAATCCAAAAGACCAGATATCTATACAAGTTAGCCACTGGAGAAATAGCTGAAATTGACGTGTTTGGCGGTGACCTATCAGGGTTAGTCGTGGTTGATATTGAATTTTCATCGGAGAATGGCAAAAATGATTTTTCTATGCCGGATTTCTGCCTAGTCGAAGTAACTCAGGAAGATTTTATCGCCGGTGGTATGCTTGCGGGTAAGAAATACGCCGATATTGAGACCTCGTTAAATAAATTCGGATACCAGAAAATAACATTGGCATAAACTAGCCTTTTTTGATAGATTAGATGACACATGGCTAGCCAAATGCGCGGTTAGCTCAGCTGGTTAGAGCGTCCCCTTGACGTGGGGAAGGCCGGGGATTCGAATTCCTCACCGCGCACAATGAAAATTCTTGGAATCGAGACAAGCTGCGACGAGACAGCTCTAGCACTTCTTGAAGGAAGTGGCTCTTTCAACGAGGCTAAAATTAGAGTAATGGACAGCGCCTTGATCTCTCAAATTGATGTCCATCGAGAATATGGAGGAGTCTTCCCTTCACTAGCCAAACGAGAGCATATCAAAAATCTAATTCCTCTCCTGGAAAAAGTCCTAAAAGGAGGGAAAATGCTTCAATACAAAATCCGTGGCGAAAAAATTGACGACAAAACCCTAGAAAAACTTCGCGAGATCATGAATAGAGAGCCGGACCTTTTTGAGGCGTTCGTCGACTTTGTACCAAAAATTAAAAAACCTGCTATTGAAGCTATCACTGTCACCACCGGCCCAGGTCTTGAGCCAGCTCTTTGGGTTGGTATTAATTTTGCCAAAGCCCTATCAGAATTCTGGAAAATTCCTGTAGTAGCCACCAACCACATGGAGGGACATATCGCTGCCTCCCTAATTTCAGAAAAATCATTCAAAGCAAAAGCATCTCTTAAAAAGATAAAATTTCCCGCCATGGCCCTTCTCATTTCTGGTGGCCACACCCAATTAGTTTTAATAAAAGACTGGAAGAAATATCAAGTGATCGGCGAAACTCGCGACGACGCTGTAGGCGAAGCATACGACAAAGTGGCGCGGATGATGGGTCTCACATATCCTGGAGGACCAGAAATCGCCCGTTTAGCAGAATTAGGACGCATAGAAAAGAAATTGGGTAAACTTAAAACTGACCCTTTCAAACTCCCCCGTCCAATGCTAAATTCTGATGATTTGGATTTTTCTTTTTCTGGTCTAAAGACATCCGTGCTCTATTTAATAAAAAAGAAATCACTAACAAACCCAGTACTTAGTGATGAGGAAAAAATATCAATTGCCACTGAGTTTGAGTCAGCTGTTACTGAGGTATTGATCAAAAAAACTAAAAAAGCCATAGAAACAAATAATATAAAAACTTTAATACTAGGTGGGGGTGTGACGGCAAACACTTTTATCTGCCAGTCACTTGATAAGACAATCACCAAAGAATTTCCCGACATTAAAATTTATTTGCCAGAAAAAAATCTTTCGACCGATAACGCTGTCATGATCGCCTTAGCTGGATATTTCAACCGCCTACAAAAAACCAAACAAGTCCAAAACATCAAAGCTGACGGCAATTTACACTTTGTTTGACAAACCCATTCGAGATAGTAGTCTATATACCGAAACAACAAAAACAGAAAGGAGGTCCTATGACCAAAGAACAAATTCTCGGTCTAAGACTGATTGAGCTTGAGAAAGTTGTCGAAGTCAGACATTCCCTCCTAATTTTGGAAGGAGTAGCCAACGACAAACACGAAGAAAGAGAGCCTTTCAAAACAATCGAGGAATACAACGCCGATTTGATGAGACAGGCCAGAGGTCTGAAGGAAGCTTTCCGACAAAGTGAGGAAAACCTAAAGACCACCACAGTCGAAGATGTGCTGGAAGGTTGGAGAAGAGAACACCAACACTATCTGGATATCGAAGACCGTGTGTTGAGACTGATCCAACTCAGCTCTATGTCTGAATTTTTTCGCCACCTCATTTCACTCGGGCTCCCGAGAGAAGAACTGCTGGCATTGCCGGCAGGAAAGATCGTTTTGGAGACTCCTACAGGTAAGGAGATTCTTAATCGAGGTATGGAACAATGGGAACAAGAAGAGGCTCGCGGATTCAAGGCCTAAGCTTCCTTTCATTGTCGTAAGGGCGGTTGCTTTTCAAGCAACCGCCCTTTTTCTTTGAAAAATCTCCTTATTTTTGCTATATTTTACGGTAATGAATGAAAAAATAAACGAAAAACTACTAAAACCATACGACCCACAGGAAACTGAATCCCGCATCTATAAGCTCTGGGAAGAGAGTGGTTTTTTTAACCCGGATAATTTACCTGCCCGACACAAAGAGCCCTTCACCATTATCATGCCTCCCCCAAATGCCAATGGTGACCTCCACGCTGGCCATTCCCTATTTATCACCCTAGAAGACATTATGGCTCGATATAAGCGCATGCGAGGCTTCAAGACCCTCTGGCTACCAGGCGCTGACCACGCAGGTTTCGAGACACAGATCGTATACGAAAAGAAGCTAGAAAAAGAAGGCCGATCCCGTTTCAAGATGGATCCTCAAGATCTATACAAAGAAATTTACGACTTCACCATCCTGAATAAGCAAAACATGGAAAAACAGGTGCGAGCCATGGGAGCTTCTTGTGACTGGTCACGAGAGAGATTCACACTAGACCCAGATGTGATAAAAGAAGTTCAAAAGACATTCCAAAAGATGTACAACGATGGTCTAGTTTACCGAGGCAATCGCATGGTCAACTGGTGCACCAAACATCAAACTTCCCTATCAGATGTAGAAACTGAAAACAAGGAAAAGGACGACATGCTCTATTATATTAAGTACGGACCACTAACTGTAGCGACCGTAAGACCAGAGACAATCTTCGGTGACGTAGCCGTAGCTGTTAACCCCGAGGACTCACGTTATGCAAGCCTAATTGGAACTACTATCAAAGCCCCTATACCTACAGGCATCTTAGAACTAAAAGTTATTGGTGATGCTGTCGTAGATAAAGAGTTCGGTACTGGAGCACTTAAAATTACTCCTTCTCACGATAAGAACGACTTCGACATGGCTACCCGTCACGATCTCCCACATATTGAAGTAATAGACAAACATGGCCGTCTAAATGAAAAAACTGGCAAATACGCAGGATTAAAGATTCTTGAAGCACGCCGACAGGTGGTAACTGACCTAGAAGCAATGGGCATCCTAGAGAAAACAGAGCCATACAAGCATGCTGTACCAGTTTGTTATAAGTGCGAAACCACAATAGAACCGCGAGAAATGCCCCAGTGGTTCGTACGAATGCAACCCCTTGCGGATTTAGCTTTGAAAGCAGCTGAAGAAAACAGGCTCACTTTCTATCCAGAAAACTATAAAAAAATCTTTACTTATTGGATGTCTAATCCCATAGACTGGAATATTTCCCGCCAGATTATTTGGGGTATTCCTATTCCAGCCAAAATCTGTACGAAATGTGGTGATGGTTTTCCTGATTTAGATAATAAACATTTCACCTGTCCAAAATGTGGGGGCGAAGCGGTTACTGATCCCGACACATTTGATACTTGGTTCTCTTCTGGACAATGGCCTCTTATTACACTTGGTTTTCCTGATGACCAGGATTTTAAAACCTTCTACCCTACTAGTGTTATGCAATCCGGTTCAGATTTAATCTTCAAATGGATTCCTCGCATGGTTATTTTCGGACTTTATCTAGCAAAGGATGTTCCGTTCAAAGATATCTACCTAAGCGGTCTTGTAAACGACGCAAACGGAAAAAAAATGAGTAAGAGTAAAGGAAATGTCATCAATCCAAACACCCTTACCTCCAAGTATGGTACCGACGCTCTACGCATGGGTCTAATTGTTGGAAATACTCCAGGTAGCGACATGGCTCTAAATGAAAACAAGATTAAGGGTTACAGAAATTTCGCTAACAAGATTTGGAATGCTTCAAGATTTGTACTTACAAAATCCGATAGCTACATTCTAGGAGAAAAACCCACCCTAGAAACCAAAGATGAAGAAAATATCAAAATCTTTAATGATCTAGCAAAAGATATCACCGATGATCTAGATAATTATCGCTTCCATCTCGCTTCAGAAAAAATCTACCATTATTTCTGGCACACCTTTGCTGATATCATTATCGAAGAGAGCAAACCAAGAACAGACGAATCGATAAAGTGGACCTTACTTTACATCTTGTCTGAAAGCCTAAAAATCATTCACCCCTTCATGCCTTTCATTACTGAAGAATTGTGGTCAATGATGCCTATTAAAGAAAAAAACCTGTTGATGATAGAATATTGGCATAGCATATGAATCTTTCCCCAACAATAGCTCTTTTTTCTGTAATTGGAGGACTACTTCCGGCAATATTCTGGTTGCATTTTTGGTTGCACGAAGATAACGCCCACCCAGAACCTCGTGGCCGTATTATTTATACATTCATAATGGGGATGATCGGGGTAATATTAGTTATCCCAATAGAACAGCTTGTCAGTAATTATTTTATTGACGGCAGTTTAATCTCCTTTTTCCTATGGGCATCTTCTGAAGAATTAATAAAATTTGGCATTGCTTACTTCACAGCACTTCGAACAAGATACTTCGACGAACCAATCGACGCAGTCATCTATATGATCACAGCGGCTGTTGGATTCTCTGCACTAGAAAACACCTTCTTTATTCTCCAACCCCTTATACAAGGAGATAATCTTGGGACTATTATATCTGGCAATATTAGATTCATCGGCGCCAGCCTTCTACACGTTGCCGCATCAAGCATAGTTGGAGTATCTTTAGCTTTTGCTTTTTATAAAAGCAAAATAACAAAATGGATTTCTGGTATTATAGGACTTATCATCGCCATCATATTGCACACAGCCTTTAATTTTTTTATAATAGAAAGCGAGAGCCAATATATATTACTAGTTTTGGGTAGCATTTGGATTTCTGCCATCCTTCTTATCGTGATTATTGAAAGAATTAAATTTATTAGAAGCCATTAAAGTTTTATAATTTTATTATGAAGAAAAAATCATTTTTTGAAAGACTAACAGGAGGAGTGAGCACTTCT
>CAJBRS010000026.1 GCA_903958115.1 uncultured bacterium
CTTGTAGTATCTGCTGAAGACGGAGTGAAGCATCAGACACTAGAGGCCCTTCAATCAATCAAAACAGCCAAGATTCCGTACATTGTAGCTATCAATAAAATAGACAAAGAAAACGCCAACGTAGAAAGGACCAAACAAAACCTAGCTGAAAACGACATCTTCGTCGAAAGCTATGGTGGAGAAATCCCAGCCGTTCCGATTTCTGCCAAAACAGGCCAGGGTGTCCCTGAAATCTTAGATATGATTGCCCTCGTCGCAGAGATCGGTGAATTTAAAGCTGATCCATCAGTAAATGCCTCTGGAATTGTACTCGAATCAGAACGACACAAGAGCAAGGGAGTGACAGCCACACTGGTAATTAAAGATGGCACATTAAAGACCGGTATGTTTGTCGTCGCCGGTGAAAGCCTTTCCCCTATTCGCATACTGCAAAATTTCAAAGGAGAAGCCATTAATGAGGCTTCTTTTTCTTCTCCTGTTAGAGTAATCGGTTTTGATATTATTCCTCCAGCTGGCACAACCTTTGAGACATACAATAATAAAAAAGAAGCGGAATCAGCTCGTGAAGAAAATATAACGAGAAGAGAAAATCAGAAAAACAAACCGAATAAAATTCCAGAAGAAGAAAAGATGATTCTACCTGTTACCATCAAAGCCAACAACGCCGGCACTATCGAAGCTATCGAGCATGAGATTGCTAAAATCAGTCACGAGAGGTTGGCTATAAAAATAATTTCCAAAGGTATTGGAGAAATATCTGAAGGAGATGTTAAATCAGCAGGAGGCAAAGAAGGTTCTCTTATTCTAGGATTCAGCGTGGGGTCAGATGCCTCCGCAAAGGCCTTAGCCGAACGTCTGGGCATCACAATTATCACATTTGACATTATCTACAAACTGACAGAATATCTTGAAGCGCTGATCCTCGAAAAAGCTCCTAAGATAGAGGTAGAGGAAAAGACCGGTGTCGCAAAAGTACTTAAATTCTTCAGTAGAGTAAAAGACAAACAGGTTATCGGGGCTAGAGCTGAAGAAGGAGTTTTGAGTAGCAACGCGGAAGTACGAATTATGCGCCGAGAAGCCGAAATAGGAAGAGGTCATATCCGAGAGTTACAACGACAAAAGATGAAGGTCGGAACTGTGGAGGCCGTTAATGAATTCGGCGCCATGGTTGAATCAAAGATCGAATTAGCACCAGGAGACAAATTAGAATGTTTTAAGATAGTTCAAAAATAAAATGGCATTTCATCAAGAAAAAAAACTAGCCCAGATGGTAGAACTCGCTGCAAAATTCTTTGCTCGAGAAGCTAGCAATATGTCACTAATGACAATCACCAGCGCTCGCGTCTCAGACGACGAGGAAAGAGCTACCATTTGCTTCACCGTTCTTCCAGAAAGCCAGGAGGAAGCAGCTCTTGAATTCGCAAAGAGAAAACGTAGTGATTTTCGTGATTTTGTAAAAAAAGAATCAAGATTTAACAAAATCCCATTCTTCGATTTTGCTATCGACATTGGTGAAAAGAACCGACAGTTGATAGACAAGATGTCGAGTTAGGCTTGCGAGTTAGCCTGATAAAAGATAATATTTCAAAGTCGGTTTTAGAATCGGCGTAGTGGCCAAGTGGTAA
>CAJBRS010000027.1 GCA_903958115.1 uncultured bacterium
ACCCCTGTAAGAAGATGTAAACCCTTATCATCTGATATTTTTATAAGGTTATTCCTATTCCTCGAAATAATTTCTAAATATAATTCAGGCGACCTTAGATAAATACCTCCCCATTTGTCTCCAACATATTCCCCAATTTTCATCTTTCTCTGCGCATCGTTTTCATATTCTGTACCAGCTTCCTCAAGGTCTTTAACAGTAATAGGATAGACACGGAAAGTATCATTCAAAAGAACGCCCCTTGCTTCTTCGATTTGAAGCAGATTCTCGGTAAAAACCGCCTCTTCAAATGGCTTCTTAAAGGCCACGAATTTAATCAAATGATCTCCATTTATCTTTTTCACTGGCGCGTGGATAATAGAAATTAGTGTATTTACATCTGCCGCTTCGAAGCTGCGCTTTGCATGGTTGTCAATAATAAATTCAACTGGGGCTCGATTTAAGAAAAATTTCTGTAGCCATACACCATAACCAACATCTAACCATGAATTGGAACAAATAAAAGTGTGTATTCCATTTAAATTTAAAAGCCTTAGTGCTCGTATATAGAAGAATGTATACAAATCTGACTTTCCATCAATTTTACTAACTTTAAAGAAGAAATCCGGAAAATCAACTCTTGCCATTTCTTTTAACTGTTTTTTATACTCCGTAGGATCTTTTATTGTATTATTAGGATCTTTAATATCCTTATACATAACATACGGCGGGTTTCCAATTACGATATCAAATCCTCCAGATTCCACAAATATCTCAGCAAATTCAATGTTCCAGATAAGCGGCTTATCTTTACGAAGGTTCCGTTTTTGCTCTACAAGCTCATTTATCTCCACTTCCAACAACAATATCTTCTCCTTATTAAAATCCATCTCTTTTTGCGCTGGCTGAAAAAATTCATCTCCAAACAAAGAGGTAGCCTTCCCGGGCTGGACATTTTTTAAGCGAGTTGACTCTTTTTGCTTCTCAATAATTTCACTTTGTAATATCTCTTCATATATAGCCAACTCTTTCTGCCTAATCTCCCAATCTTTCATAGGAGTTTTATTGCCAAAATATTCATTTTTTAAGTTTTTAAGCTGAGTTACTTTTCTTTTTACAGTTTCACTAACAATTGCATGTCCTAAAACCGGGAAGGATTTACTTCCTACGCGCTGAACCAGTGAATCACCTTGTCTAACCTTAAAATCTAAGCTCGGTAAAATCGGTTCAAAGGAACCTTTTAGACTGTCTGGTGCTTCGATAAAAAGCGAAAGCCAAAGTCGAAGCTGACAAATCCAAACTGCCCATTCTTTAACCTCCACACCATAGAGCGACTGGGCAATAATTCTCTTTTTCCTCTCAAAAGCATCTATATCCTTTACGCCAATTCTTGCTTTTAAATCTTGCTCTATCTCGTCAAGCACTTGCATCATGCCAACCAAAAACGCCCCAGAGCCAACTGCTGGATCACAAACAGTAAGATCTTCAAGTAAACCAACAATTTCTTTTGTTTCTCGTTCAGAAAAACTCCCGTGTTTCTGATCTTCTTCTTTTTCTCCTTCGCGGAAGAATAACTCATATAAATTAGTTTTAGCAATTGGCGTACTAATATTCTTTTGGAGCCACTTAACCAAACTCAAGCGACACATTAAATCAACTTCTGTGCGCGGAGTATAGACTGCGCCATCGGCTTTATTAACAAGACGCTCGAAAATTATACCTAAAAATTCTGGGTTTAACTGGAGATCTTCATCTTCGTAAGAATTTTCTTCAATAGTAAAATTATGGGAGAAAAGAAAATCAAAAAAATCTTTAATTTCTTTATCTGGGAGAAAATAGTCCTGATCGTCATAATCGAGCTTTTCTTTAAACAGACCACCGTTTAAATACGGAGCCATCTGCATATTTTTTTCTGTTTCCACAGAGAAATCATTATCACCATAAGACACTTTCCTACCAGGAGGAGAATTCAAAGCCTGAAAAAATAGTGGCGTTAACCATTTTTTATAAAACAGATCTTTGTTCACACATTTCTTTTGGTATTCTTTGAGTAAGTTTTGAATAAATTTATCATCATTCCCAATCCAGACTTTTTTCTGAATAAATCCTAAGAATACAGTTCTAACAGTAAACAGAAGGACAAAATCGCGC
>CAJBRS010000028.1 GCA_903958115.1 uncultured bacterium
AGACTAAACGTGAACTGTCTTAACTTGTCGCAAGACAAAAAGACAAAGCTATAGTCCAATGCACACAGCAATGCGTGATGAACATGCGTGAGACAGGTTGGTCTCCTATCTACTGCAGGCGTTGATTTTTGAGAAGATTTGTTCCTAGTACGAGAGGACCGGAATGAACTAACCTCTGGTGTGTCGGCTGTCCTGCCAAGGGCATTGCCGAGTAGCTAAGTTGGGAATGGATAAACTCTGAAAGCATCTAAGAGTGAAGCCAGCTTCAAGATTAGAAATCATTTAGATCCGTAGGAGATGACTACGTTGATAGGCGCTAGGTGTAAGGCGGGCAACCGTTTCAGCCGTGGCGTACTAACGAATCGATCTTATTAGGAAATTTGAGAACCACAATTATTGCTTACAATTTATATTTACCTGGAATTTTTGAAACAAAAAAAGATATTTTGAATTTTTTGTTTCGGTGATTTAACGCGAGGGCCACACCTGTTCTCATTCCGAACACAGAAGTTAAGCCTCGTAGTACCGATGATACTCTTTTGGAGGGGAAAGTAGGTAGTCGCCGGAACAAAGAATTCAAAAAAAGAACGAGGCCTTTAGTCTCGTTCTTTTTGTTTTTTTTGTGATTATCTATTTGTATATAGTGATTGTCTCTTCAATCATTTTTTCAATACTAAATTTGGTTAGAACGTTATCTTTTAGGATCTCCGCATGTTTTTTTGATAAGTTGGCATCTTCAAGATAGACTTTAATCGCACGAGCAATCGCTTTCGAATCTTTTGGTGGCACCAAAGTACCAGAGACATCGTTCTTTATAATTTCTGGTATGCCTCCGACATTACTTGCGATGACAGGAAGATCTGCACTGCCGGCCTCTAGTACTACATAAGCAAGACCTTCAGATAAAGAGGGGAGTACAAATACATCAAATGCCTTTAAGTATTTTGATGCTTGTTGGACATTGCCAAGCAAAAAAGCCTTATTGGTTAAGCCTTTTTCGGCGATTTCTTTTTCTAGATTTTTTCTCTCTTCACCTTCTCCCATAATAAAGAAAGATATGTCGCTCTCTTTATCAAGTATTTTAATTGCCTCTAAGGCATATTTTTGACCTTTTATTTTGTGGAGTTCTCCGATAGTTCCAATCCATGAGGTTTTTTCAATTTTTTCTCGGTATTCTGTCGGTACTAGTGATGCTAGATACTTTTTGGCCGTCTCTCTTTCTATGAAATCGATTTTTTCGATACCATTGTGAATAAGAACTATTTTTTTTGTAATAAAGGATCTATTGCCGATTTGTTCTTTGACTTTTTTTGAGACGGCTATGGTTTTGTGAGACAGAGCAACAGTGGCAATAGCAAGAAGATATATAATTTTCTTCTGTAGTGGTGGGCGTTCTTCATTAAAGGCCCAACCGTGGGCTGTAAAGATAATTTTTTTAACTCCTGCGATTCTGGCTACTAGGACACCTAGACCACCAGCTTTAGAACTATTAAGATGGACAATGTCTGCCTTTTCTTTTCTAAATATTTTCCACATGGCCACTGAGGACAGAAACTCTTTTTTTAGACTAACGTCTCTTTCCATGGATGAGAGCGAGATCGTCCTGACCCCAGCTTTTTCTAGATTTTCTTTCAGGGTTCCTTTTCCTCCTAGTACCACCAAAACATCAAAGAAATCTTTGGGTATGGAGGTGGCTAAATCATAGACATATCGCTGGGCTCCTCCCCAGTTTGATTTGGTGATTACATAGATAATTTTCTGGCGTCGTGTTGGTTTATTGCCCATTTAGTTTTTTCATTGTATCATCAGCCTCATGAATATGTCTAATAGGAGGGATTCTTTGGTTTTGTTTTTGGGAGATTTTCTGTTGTTTACTATTTCTTTAACACTTGCAGTATTTATTCGATATGGCAGATTGCCCGAAGAGGCGCTTTTCGTAAGTTACCTCTGGTCTTTTTCTATTATCTTTGTTGCTTCAGCTATAGTCTTTTTTATTGTCGGTCTTTATGATAAGCACACAGTCGTCCTTAAAGGAAATCTTCCCCAAATAATCTTTAGGGCTCAATTAGCCAATGCCCTTATAGCTATTATTATATTCTACTTAATTCCTTATTTTGGGATTACACCAAAGACAATTCTTTTCTTATATATATTTATCTCTTTCTTGCTTATTTCTTCGTGGAGGGGTTATCTCTACCCAAGACTTGGTGTCAAAAACAAACAAAAGACATTTCTGATTGGTCGTGGTCAAGAAACAAGTGAGTTGCTGAATGAAGTTAATAACAATTTTCGTTATGGTTTCACTATTGTATCTTACCTAGATTTGGATAGTGACGACGAAATCGATTTTCAAAATGATATTTTAAATAAGATAAAAAATGAGGGTATTTCGTTAGTGATTGTTGACTTACACCACGACAAGGCCGCCTCAATTTTGCCAGATCTTTATAGTTTGATATTTTCTGGTGTTGTTTTTATTGATATGCGTGCAGTATACGAGGACATTTTTGATCGTGTGCCTCTCTCTCTTTTAGAACACAGTTGGTTTTTAGAGAATATGTCTTTGTCTCCACATCCATTTTATGACCTAACTAAGCGTATTATGGATATAATTTTATCGGCGCTACTTCTAGTTTTTTTTGTTGTTGTTACACCATTTGTTTTCCTAGCTATAAAAATTGAAGATAGGGGACCTATATTTATCACTCAAAGGCGAGTTGGTAAGGGTAATAGGCCAGTAACTATCTACAAATTTAGAAGCATGCAGGGAAATGAAGAGGGGGTATGGATTGGGGAAACGGCTAATAAGGTTACCAAGGTCGGAAAGTTTTTGCGCTATTCTCGTATAGATGAATTACCTCAGCTTTGGAATGTCTTTCGTGGTGATATTTCTCTTATTGGCCCAAGACCTGATGTGGTAGGGCTTGATCAGCGTCTAATTTCTGCTATTCCTTATTACAATACTAGATATTTGATCAAGCCAGGACTTTCTGGTTGGGCTCAAATTAGACAGATTTATCAGCCTGGTAACATTAGCCCACAGTCTGTAGACGAGAGTACTGCTCGTTTGGCTTACGACTTGTACTATATCGAGAATCGTTCTTTTGTTCTCGATATTAAAATCGCCCTTAAGACCTTAAAGATCCTGTTCTCAAGACTCGGAATCTAGTCTATAATTGATTCATATTATGAATGAAAAAAAACAGAGAATTCTTATCACTGGTGGGTCTGGATATGTAGGGGCAATGCTTGCTGATCAATTTGCCCGCCAAGAGGCTGTTGAAGCGTTGTTTCTTGTCGATAAGGAATCTTTCCCAGATTTTTTAAATGATCACCCAAATAAGGAGAAGTTTAATTATTTGCAGGCTAATTTATCCGACAATGTTTGGCAAGATAAAGCGAGAGATTTTAAGCCAGATGTAATTGTTCATACGGCATGGCAGATCAGGGAAATGTATGGGAAAAAGGATGTTCAGTGGAAGTGGAATATCGGTGGTTCGGACAATGTTTTTGACCTTGCTTTTTCTATCCCAGATTTGAAAAAGTTGATTTATTTCTCCACCGTTGCTTCCTACTCTGCATACCCAGACAATAGCATCGATCATTTTTTTACAGAAGAGGAAGGGTTTCGAAAGTCTGATTACCTATACGCAGAAGAAAAAAGGATTGTTGAGGAACATCTAAAGGAAAAATATGAGAAACGTCGTGCTGAGGGGAATGTACCACAGGTCTTTATTCTTCGCCCCGCCGCTATTACTGGTCCAAGAGGTCGTTATATGAGGGTGCGATTTGGTCTACAAGCGGCACTTTCTGGACAGTTAAAGCAAAATTTCATTCATCGCCTTATCTCTACATTGGTTTCAGTGGTTCCAGTTACTCCTAAGTGGTTGAGACAGTTTATCCACGAAGATGATGTAAACAACATTGTTTCAATGCTTGCGTTGACTCCAATCAAAGGCGAGTATGAAGCATTCAATATCTGTCCTCCTGGGGAGGTGGTCTTGGGGAAGGATATGGCGGAGGCTGTGGGAAAGAAGATGGTTACAGTTCAACCTTGGATGGTCCGAATAGCCTTCTTCTTTTTCTGGCACCTCTCGAGAGGGAAGGTCCCGACTTCTAAAGGAGGATGGAAGTCTTACTCATATCCAATTGCCGTTGATGGATCAAAACTTACTCGTCACACTGGGTATGTTTACAATTTTAAATCCAAAGACGCTTTTGTTAAAAAAGAAGGCCGTTACGCTAAATATATAACATCTCCGAGTATCTGATATAATATTGCTATGTCATTGTGGGCTCAAAGAAAACAATTTACCTATATAAGTGTTTTTTTATTGATAGTGGTTGTTATTTTATCTGTTCCTTTTTACTATTATTTTATAAGGCATCAAGATACTTGTTTTGATGGTATTCAAAATCAAAATGAAGAGGGTATTGATTGTGGGGGAATTTGTACAAAAGTTTGTACTCTCAGTTCACAAGCACCTCTTGTTCATTGGCAGAGATTCTTTAGGGTCACTGATGGTGTTTATTCAGCAGCAGCTGAGGTGGAGAATCCTAATGTAAATGTTTATGCAGAGTCTGTGCCTTATCGATTCCGTTTTTACGATGACAACGGTGTGATGATAGCTGAGAGAACTGGTAATACTTTTATGTTGCCTAATACTATTTTCCCGATATTTGAGAGTGGTATACAGACTGGCCAGAGAACACCTATCAGAGTTTCTTTTGAATTTTTAAGTAATACTATCGACTGGCAAAAGAAGCCCTATCAGTTGCCACGTTTAGTGATTATTGATCAAACCTTAGCATCTTCGACATCCGCTTCTGCTACCAGCTCAGCCAAAATAGAGGCCACTATCCAAAATCAATCTGATTTTTCTGCTACCAATATTGAAGTTGTGGCGCTAGTATTTGACGTTAATGACAACGCCATTGCTTCCTCGCATACTGTGGTTGATCAAATAGACGCACGTTCAGCTACTAAGGTTACGTTTACTTGGCCAACGGCTTTTTCCGTACCTGTTTCTAAAATAGAAATTGTCCCAAAAGTTTTACCGCGTTTTAATCAATAAGTATGGAAGCGATTGCTAAATCTTGGCAGCGATCATTGAGATTAGATTGGAGGCTTTTTTTTGCTACTCTACCTCTTTTGGCAGCTGGGTTGGTCACAATGAATTCTTTTGGAGCAGGGGATAATCATTTCTTTACTCGCCAGCTTGTTTGGATTGCTGTCTCTCTTTGTGTATTTTTTTGTTTTAGCTTTATCGATTTTCGTTTTTTGCGACGTACAGCTGTTCTTGTTGGGTTATTTTTGATTTCTTGTGCCATGCTCGGGGCGCTTTTTGTTTTGGGTCA
>CAJBRS010000029.1 GCA_903958115.1 uncultured bacterium
ATGATACAAAATTAGCAGGTAAAGTTTTACTAGCAGTAGATCATTTGGAAGATGCGCTTGCGTTAAAACGCTTAACGGAACAAGGAATAAAAACGCCCACCAAAGAGGAGTTTAAAAAAGCAAAGGAAAAAGTTAAGTTTAAAAATATGAGAAAAGTTGCTACCAAGGATAATAACAGTATGTTGTCTGTTTCGACCTTTCATGATTTTGTTCATGATTATAAGACATCACCAATAGCTAGCGAACTAAAAAAACATTGGGATAATCTGGACAGCTTCTTTGCTGCATTATGGGATGCGTTGTCTAAGAAAAAGAGAATTGTAAAATGAGAAATTTTTATTCACCATTAAGATACCCTGGGGGCAAAAACAAATTAGCGAAATTTGTGGCTCTTATTTGTGAAAAGAATAATATAAATGGCCACTATGTTGAACCGTACGCTGGTGGAGCATCTGTTGCTCTCTACTTATTGCTAAATGGATATGTTAAAGAAGTTACTATTAATGATTACGATCGAGCAGTGTATGCCTTCTGGGACTCAATATTAAATCATACGGAAAAATTTTGTAGGAAAATAAAAGCCACGGAAATAACAGTTAAAAACTGGAAACAATTTAAAAAGATTCATGCTAATAAAGAAACAGCAAATCTTTTTGAATTAGGTTTTGCCACTTTTTTTCTTAACCGAACAAATCGTTCTGGAATTATAGATGGAGGAATAATAGGTGGATTAAAACAAGATGGAGAATATAAAATTGATTGTCGCTTCAATAAAGAAGAGCTGATTAGAAGAATACGAGTAATTGGGAAAAATCGCAACAATATTCATTTGCATCATTTGGACGCCTTAGATCTTATAAACCAAATTCAGCAAAGCAATGCAGACGAAAATACTATCTTTTATTTTGACCCCCCTTACTACTTAAAGGGTCCTTCGCTCTACATGAGTCATTACAAACATGACGATCATAAAAAAGTGAGTGAGGAGATACGAAAAATAAAAAATATCCAGTGGATTGTTTCGTACGACAATACTCCCGAAATTAAGAAATTATACATAGCTTCCAAGAAAAAAGAATACACTTTTTTCCATACAGCCTATGAAATCAGAAAAGGTAAAGAAGTTTTATTTTTTAGTAAGGGATTATCTATTCCGAGAATTAGTCGTCCAACAATGATTGTTTAAATTCTTCTCTAGCTGACTATAAGCTTCTTATCCTTCAACAATATCCTGCTCTTGATGCATGAGAGTACCTCTCGCTTCTGCAAAAGCGTTCCGTGCTTAAGCATATGTTTTGCGAATACCTTGATGCTGACATCTTTATGTTTCTTTGATTGTTTCAGATCCACCCCAAGCACTCCGGTCTGGAAGAGCGCATATCTTGCCACTTCTTCTTGCAGTTTTTGTTTTAGTTCACTTTTATCCATGCTCATCTTGTCTATGATCGGTAGCATTTCGTCTATGAGCATAGATTCCTTCACCGACTCATTCGGACAATCTCGATTCTTCACTTTGGTGCATCTGTAGTATATATGGCTGTTCGATCCGCCGTCTTTTAGTTCTTTGATTTTTTCTTCTGCCGTAATCCCTGATTCGCAGTATGCGCAGTGGAGCATTCGTGTAAAAGCAAACTCTCTGCCGTACGCTTTCTTTTTCTCTACTCGTATTTTCAATTGTACCGCTTCAAACAATTCCTTCGATATGATCGGCGTGTGTTTTCCCGTAAACCATTCGCCGCTACCCTCGGGGTATTCAAAGATGCCATAGTAGAAAGTCATTCTTAGTATTCGATAGATATTCCCAAGCGTCACATACTTTCCGTTCTTGTTTTTGAAATCTATTTCTTTCAGCCACTTATATATCTTTCTGCCGGAGTAGTTCTCGTTCGCTACTTTCTCGAACATCTCTTTTATGATTGGTGCACGTTTCGCGTCGACTATTACTTGGCATTTTTCATCTTTGTTTTTACTATTGAGATATCCAGTCGGCGCCATCGACGGTCGCAACCCCATCGCTGCGCGCGTTCGTAGTCCACGCTTTACATTGATGACTTTATTATCGTTCTCCAATTTCGCTTGCGATCCTAAAATCATCAACATGAAT